>CAYXJA010000001.1:0-19580 GCA_964465425.1 uncultured Prolixibacteraceae bacterium
ATAAACTCTGAAAGGAAAGGGTGTTCATTATGAATCTTTTGAGAGACATAAGTCCTTATATCCAGAGCAGCATCAATAGAACTATTCACTTCATCGTCATATAAGAAGAAATCTTCATTGTATCTTTTAGATTCTTCTGCAAAACATTTAATTTTAAATATCTTATCGTAGAATATCATAAATTCAGGGTCATATTGAAGAATTTCCCGAACCATAACATGAAAATTAGTAGTATAGATAAATCTTGATGTGAGAAAGCATTTGTATGCTTCCAGATATCTTTTAATAGCTTTACTACAACTTCGAGCAGCATCACTTTGGTCTTCATCCTGCCTCATCAGAAACTTAGATTTGGCTTCCTTCAGGTAAAAATCACCGTCTGTTAATAGTTGTAAAATTTTATCTCTCATGGTCAGGCTAATTAATTTTTAATATTATCTCGTATATAAAGTTAACTAATATTTGCTTTTCATCACATACTTTCAAATTGTTTTTTTAATGACTTTTGTTACCTTTTCGATTAAACGAATTATAAAAACCCAAAATAGAAAGCTTTTACTATAAATCTGAAATCCACACGGGTCGTCTTTTATTGAAAGGATTAACTGAAAAAACCATTTTCAATAACTTATGTAACAACTTAAAACATCAATTGTTCTATAGTATCCTATCCATAATAACATATTTTTAAAGCCATCCTTCCTTCGTACCACATTCTTACCAAATACTTACTTTCTCCCATTATAAAGGGAGAAAGTAAGTATTTGATAAGAATGTGGTAAGTCTTTTACAGGTTTAATTTCAAATTAAAAACTTGAAATTTTAAATAGATATAACTGCTTGCTCTTAATCTTTTTCCTATTTTTGCCCCCTAATTGTTAAATCCCTATAAGTCACTTAAAAATGGATTATAATTTTACTGAGTTTGAGAAAAAATGGCAAGAATACTGGCTTGAAAATAAAATTTTTGCAAGTGAGGCTGACATGTCAAAACCAAAATTCTATTGTCTTGATATGTTTCCTTATCCATCAGGTGCCGGTTTGCATGTAGGTCATCCTGAAGGATATACAGCCACCGATATAATATGCCGATATAAAAGGGCTAAGGGTTTTAACGTATTACATCCTATGGGTTGGGATGCATTTGGACTGCCAGCAGAGCAATATGCTATTCAGACAGGCACACACCCTGCAATTACAACTCAAAAGAATTGCGACACTTTCAGACGTCAGATACAATCACTTGGACTTAGTTATGACTGGGACAGAGAAATAAACACTACTGATCCGGGTTACTTTAAATGGACTCAATGGATATTCATTCGCCTGTATAATACATGGTTTGATAAAGATTTACAAAAGGGAAGACCTATAAATGAATTAATCATTCCGGAAGAAATTAAAGCCAAGGGTAAGGAAGCAGTGGTTGAATATATCAATTCAAAAAGGCTTGCTTATTATGACAACGCACAGGTATGGTGGTGCAAACACTGTAAAACAGTATGCGCTAATGAAGAAGTTTTAAATGACGGATCGCACGAGAAATGCGGTACTAAAGAAGTAGAAAGAAGATTTCTTAAACAATGGATGCTTCGTATTCCGCTTTATGCTGAAAGATTATTACAGGGACTGGATGATTTAGACTGGCCTCTTGGCGTTAAGGATATGCAGCGCAACTGGATTGGTAAATCAACCGGAGCTGAAGTTGATTTTGAAATAGACGGACTTGGAAAATCATTAAGGGTTTATACAACTCGTCCCGATACTCTTTTCGGAGCAACATATATGGTAATTGCCCCTGAACATGTAATGGTGAATGAAATCGTCACTAATGATCAGAAAGAAGCTGTTGAAGCTTACATAAAAGCAGCTGCATTGAAAAGCGATCTTGACAGAACTGAACTTGCCAAAGAAAAAACGGGCGTTTTCACAGGCCGGTATGCAAAAAATCCTTTAACAGGAAAGCTAATTCCAATCTGGGTAGCTGATTATGTACTTATGGGATACGGCACCGGTGCTATCATGGCTGTTCCTGCTCATGATACAAGGGATTTTGAATTTGCCAAAGCTTTCGGATTACCAATTATTTGCATCCTCAATCCTCAGACTGAAGATACTGACCTGAGAGAAAAAGTTTTGCAGGGAAATGCATGCTGGACAGAAGACGGATTATATATCAATTCTTCGAATGAAGAATTGTGTCTTGATATTAATAGCCTCAACAAACAAGAAGGAATTAAAGTAGTTACTGAATGGCTTGAGAAGAACAATCTGGGAAAAGCAACTACAAATTTCAAAATCAGGGACTGGCTTTTTAGTCGCCAGCGTTACTGGGGTGAACCGTTTCCAATTATTCACTGGGAAGATGGAGAAGTTACCGTTTTGAATGATTCAGAATTACCTATAGAACTACCGAAAACAGATAAATATCTTCCTAGTGAAACAGGAGAATCACCTTTGGCAAATGCCGTTGATTGGCTGGAAGTTACAGATAGTAATGGCAGAAAAGGAAGAAGGGAAACCAATACAATGCCACAATGGGCAGGGTCTTGCTGGTATTATCTTCGATACATTGATCCGGTTAATGATAGTGAGCCTTTCAGTAAAGCAAAGGAAAACTACTGGATGCCGGTTGACTTGTATGTAGGCGGAGCTGAACATGCTGTACTACACTTATTATACAGCAGGTTCTGGCATAAAGTATTATTTGACCTTGGGATAGTTTCAACAAATGAACCATATCAAAAGCTTTACAATCAGGGGATGATACTTGCTTTCGCATATGAAACAGGTTCAGGATCGAAAGTTGCATCCGACCTGGTTGAAGAAAAAGAAGGTAAATACTTCCATATAAACACAGGAGAAGAACTGAAGCAGATAGTGGCAAAAATGTCTAAATCGCTAAAGAACGTAGTTAATCCTGACGATGTGGTTAAAAGTTATGGTGCTGATTCACTTCGCTTATATGAAATGTTTATGGGACCGCTTGATGCAACAAAACCATGGACAGAAAACGGAGTAAAAGGAGTATCAAATTTTCTTAAAAGAGTTTGGTATTTCTTTTCAGAAACAAATAACCTTTTTGAAGGAGAAGAAGATAAAGAAACGCTGAAGGTGCTTCATCAAACAATAAAGAAAGTTGGTGATGATATTGAAGACCTGAAGTTTAATACAGCAATATCTCAAATGATGATTTTCACTAATCATTGTTTAAAAAAAGGAAAGGTTACAAAGGAAACTGCAGAAACCTTCATGAAAGTACTTGCACCATATTCGCCTCATATTGCTGAAGAGATATGGTCAATTTATGGCAATAAACCTTCTGTAAGCCAACAAATCTGGCCTGTGTTCAATGAAAGTTATCTTGCTGAAGACACTGTATTATATCCTGTATCTTTCAATGGAAAAATGAGATTTCAAATGGAATTGCCGGTTGATATTTCAAATGAAGAAATAGAAAAATCAGTATTGTCGAATGAGATGTCAGCTAAATGGATTGAAGGAAAAGAAATAGTAAAATTCATTATAGTGCCGAAGAAGATTATCAATATAGTTGTAAAGTAAATTACATATATAAAAAAACACCGGTTTAATTGTGCCGGTGTTTTTTTTAATCCTTTATATTGACCACTTTCTTGTAATTTTTCTTTCCATCTCCTCCTGCAGTGTAAGAAATAACCTTTTGGGGTTTTAAAGGAATTTCAATACACAAAGTAACTTTTGCAGCTGAATTATATCTGGTTCCATCAACAACCAAAAGCTTTGGATTTAATACTTTATTATTATCATCGGGATAAGAATCAATAAAACCCTGAAGAAAAGAAAACCTTAAAATCAGGTTACTTCTATCTTCAAGGGAAAAAGTTGGAATTCTGAATCCGAAGCCTACCTCTGCTCCACAGTCAAAACTTTTAATATCCTTTCCTGACTTAAGATTTAAGCTTGTATTGGATGATTCAAGAGTTGCAGACATGGGGGTTGAAATGTAAGGTGACAGGTAAAAAAAAGTTTTAGGGTTTCCTCCTCTAATTGATTTAATTATATCAACCTGATATTCAACAGGAGAAGATAAAGAGAGGTAATAGATTTTAAGTGAATATCCTACTGAAGTTGATCCTTGAGGATAGAAACCGGAAATATCAGAAAAATTGACACCCATACCGGAATAAGAAATCCGGGCACCAAACGAAAATGGTTTAATCTTTTGATATCTGAAAGAAGCTCCAAAATCGGGTAAAACAAATAATTCTTTATCAAGGGAACTTACAGCCGGATCAGAATATTTCATTCCGGGCAGACTAATTCCTCCAAAAATTTCAATATGGCAACAGCTTTCTACAAATTTTTCCTTTTCCTTAAACCATGGTCCTTGTTGACAAAAAGACATTTCAAAAGTAAACAACAGTATTACAGTTATAATTATTGATCTGCAATTAGTTATGCACATTCTTATCAAAGTCATTCCAATTAGGTTTTTCCAGCTGGTGAAAATATAAAATAAAGAGCAACATGTCAAAAAAATAAAATTATACTATACCTTTAAAGTATTGATTAAAATCATTCTTTAATAATCATATAAAGGCTTTTTTCGCGTCCGAAAGTATATATAGGTCAAAATTAATGGAGTAAACACTATTTAACAGTTATATAGTAGATTTTTATAAGATGAAAAGTACTTTTAAAAAATACCTGGAAATCACTGAATCATATTTTATTATGTTTCTGGGGATGTTGCTTTACTCCCTTGGTTGGACAATGTTTCTGATACCAGCAGAAATAAATGGAGGGGGTATAAGTGGAGTTGGCGCCCTGGTTTTTTATAAAACCGGCATCCCGGTTGGAGTCACCTACTTTGCAGTCAATGCAATACTGGTTGTATTAGCAATTAAACAAATTGGTGCAAGTTTTGGCACCAAGACCATAGTTAATATGATCATCATTTCAGTAATGTTGTCAGTGCTTCCAAAAATAATAAATCAGCCAATAATCGATGACACTTTTCTTTCAGCTGTATTAGGAGGAATTTTAGGCGGAGTAGGTTTGGGCCTGGTTTTTAGCCAGGGGGGCAGTACCGGGGGTACAGATATTATAGCAATGCTGGTTACAAAATATAAAAGTATTAGTCCGGGAAGAGTAATAATGTATTGTGATGTATTAATAATAGCTTCATCATGGCTCTTTTTCCGTTCTGCTGAAAAATTGGTATACGGCTATGTGTCAATGTGGGTTGTCTCCTACTCTCTTGATGCATATTTAAACGGGTTCAATCAATCGGCACAGATATTTATATTTTCCGATAAATGGGAAGAAATCAGAGACAGGATATTAATTGACAACCGGAGGGGAGTAACAATACTTGAAGGGACCGGAGGATACACTAATGAGCAGCAAAAAATAATCATGACAATAGTCAGAAAACGAGAAACAAGTTCAATTTTTAAAATGATAAAAGAAATTGACAAGAATGCTTTCATATCAATGGGAAGTGTTATGGGAGTATATGGACAGGGGTTTGAGCAGTTAAAGGGATAAAATACAATTGACGTTTCATATTTATCATTTAAAATTTTGATTTTGCAATTTGAAATGTCATTTTTGTAATATTAACGACTATAAAATAATAATGAAGGTACTGAGAACTATAATAATGACTATAGCTACTCTTTTACTTATCTATCTAGCGGTAAGAAATGTAGTTACACCTATAATCCAACTATCTAAAAATGAACCAATTATTATCGAACCGGAAGAAAAGAAAGTTTGGGGATTAACAATCGATACCTTAAAAATTGACACCCTTAAAATTAGACCTAATCAAAACATTTCAGATATACTTTGCATGAATGGCATTAGCTGTTCAGTTGTAGACAATTTGGTAAAACAAAGCATAGGGATATTTGATTTCCGAAAGATTAAATCAGGAAATCTGTGTTATCTTGTAAGTTGCAAAGAAGATAGTCTGCCTTCATATTTTATATATGAAGAAAATCCTGTTGATTATTACAAGTTTGATATAAAGGATACCATTAGAATAGAAAAGGGACAAAAGGAGTATGAACTAAGAAGGGTCCTTTTTACAGGGGAGATAAAAACCTCATTATGGAATGCTTTTGTTGATCAGGGAGCAGATCCTCTTTTAGCGGTAGAACTTTCAGATATTTTTGCATGGACTGTTGACTTTTTTGGAATACAAGAGGGTGACAAGTTTAAAGCCCTTTACGATATTAAGTACATAGATGACAAACCAATTGGAATAGGAAAGATACATGCTGCTTCTTACGAGAGTGTTGATGATTCAATTTTCACTTGTTACTTTGAAAAAAACGGGCAATCGGGTTATTTTGATGAAAAAGGTAACAGTTTGAAAAAAGCATTCTTAAAAGCCCCTTTAAATTACTCCAGGATAAGTTCTCATTTCTCAAATAACCGTTTACATCCGGTATTGAAAATTCACAGACCTCATCATGGAGTTGATTATGCTGCGCCAACCGGTACTCCGGTATATTCAATAGGTGACGGAGTAATTGTGAGAAAAGCATATCAAAGTGGCGGTGGAGGCAATTATCTAAATATCAAGCATAATTCGGTTTATATCTCACAATATATGCACTTAAGCAAATTTGCCAAAGGTATTCAGGAAGGCAGCAGGGTCAAGCAAGGGCAACTGATTGGATATGTAGGATCAACAGGTCTGGCATCAGGTCCACATCTGGATTTCAGGATTTTCCAGAACAATATGCCGGTTAATCCTTTAAAAGTAAATGCTCCTCCAGTTGAACCAATAAGCAAGGAAAACTTTGAGAAATTTGCAGTATTAAGAGATTCGTTGAAATCAGAGATCAACAATCAGTCAATAATTCCTGTACAGCGAAATATTTTAGCTTCCAAATAAAATTTCTTCAATAACTTTTGGAAAATGCTCATATTCAAGAGCATGAACCTTTGAAGCTACATCATCGGGAGTATCTTCCGGCATTACAATACATTTAGCCTGAAAGATGATAGCGCCTTCATCATAATTCTCGTTCACATAATGAATAGTAATACCTGATTCTTTTTCGCCATTCTCGACAACCGACTTATGTACTTTATCTCCATACATTCCTTTACCACCATATTTAGGCAAGAGAGCCGGATGAATATTAATGATAATGAAGTTTTGAGTAAGGTTTACAGGGATTAGCCATAAAAAGCCAGCCAGTACTATTAAATCAATCTGAAGGCTTTTTAAATGGTCGTAAACAATATCTGTTTCATAAAAATCATGCTTTGAAAAAACAAAAGTAGGGATATTAAGTTTTTTGGCTCTTTCAAGAACAAAAGCATCACTCTTATTCGAATATATGCATTTGATGTTCAAATTTTCATTATTGTTAAAATATCGGGCAATATTTTCAGCATTGGATCCGGAACCGGAAGCGAAGATGGCTATTTTTTTCATTTATAGAATTTTAAGGTGATTTTTTCACTTGAATATTATTTTACAAAAATAAAATAACCTTTCATTTGATTAAAGCTCCGGGCTATAAAATTTGGAAATTTGATTCGATTCTTTATTACTTTGCAGCGTTAAAAAAATAAAGTATAATTATAACTAAAAATTACAACTATGTCTGACATTGCAGGAAAAGTTAAAGCAATCATCGTTGACAAATTAGGTGTTGATGAGAGCGAAGTTACACCTGAAGCAAGCTTTACAAATGATTTAGGAGCTGATTCACTTGATACAGTAGAGTTAATTATGGAATTCGAAAAAGAATTTGATATGGCTATACCTGATGATCAAGCAGAAAAAATCAGCACAGTAGGTGAAGCTATTAAGTACATCGAAGAAAACAGTAAGTAATAAACTTTTTCCTTTTCACATGGAATTAAAACGAGTTGTTGTAACAGGCCTTGGCACTATTAATCCGATAGGAAACAATGTCGAAGAATATTGGAATAGCCTTAGTAATGGCATTAGTGGTGCAGGACCTATCACCCGTTTTGATGCTACCACACATAAGACAAGGTTTGCCTGCGAGGTGAAGAATTGGGATCCTACCAATCACTTCGACAGAAAAGACGCAAGAAAATATGATTTATTCACACAATTTGCGTTAGTTTCAGCCAAGCAGGCAATTCTTGATTCAAACATCGATTTGGAAAAAATCAACAAGGACAGAGTCGGCGTTATCTGGGGTGCAGGTATTGGAGGAATCCAAACCTTTGAAGATGAAGTGAGGGGTTTAAAAGATGATAATCCAAAGACATCTCCTTTCTTTATTCCCAAAATGATTGCCAATATGGCAAGTGGTTGCATTTCAATCGAGTATGGATTCAGAGGGCCAAATCTTACAACGGTTACAGCTTGCGCTTCATCGGCAAACGCAATAATCGATGCTTTATTCTACTTAAGAATGGGTAAAGCAGATATCATCATTTCAGGAGGATCAGAAATGGCAATAACTCCTGCGGGGGTTGCCGGTTTCAATTCGATGAAAGCACTTTCTACAAGAAATGACGATCCAAAAACTGCATCACGTCCTTTTGATAAAGATCGTGATGGGTTTGTAATGGCCGAAGGTGGTGCAGCATTATTCCTCGAAGAATATGAACATGCGGTCAAACGAGGTGCTCATATTTATGCAGAAGTAGTTGGTGGCGCACTTACTGCTGATGCTTACCATATGACGGCTCCTGATCCTGAGGGAGGAGGTGCTTCATTGGTAATGAAACTGGCTTGTGAAGATGCAGGAATTGATGTATCAATGATTGACTATATCAATGTACATGGTACTTCTACGGGTCTGGGTGATATAGCTGAACCTAATGCTATAAAAAGAACCTTTGGAGAACATGCTTATAAATTAAGTATCAGTTCTACAAAATCAATGACCGGACATCTTTTAGGTGCTGCTGGTGCAGCTGAAAGCATTGCTGCAATTCTGGCGATAAAGAATAGCTTAATACCTCCGACAATCAATCAGTTTGAATTAGATCCTGAGGTAGATCCTAATCTTGATTTTACTTTTAATAAAGCAAAAAATCGCAATGTTGATTATGCTTTAAGCAATACATTTGGTTTTGGAGGTCATAATGCTTCTATTATTTTCAAAAAAATAAAATGATCAAATATTTTTTTCAAAGAATAAAGCTCTTTTCTTCTCCAAGGAAAGAGTTTTATTTATTTTTAAAAGATATTATCGGATTTTTTCCGGGTAATACCAAACTATACGATATCGCCTTTATCCATAAATCAGCATCCATAACTGATTCAATGGGCAAACTAATCAACAACGAAAGGCTGGAATATTTGGGCGATGCAATTTTAGGCGCTGTAGTTGCTGAATACCTTTACAACAGATTTCCTCAAAGAGGAGAAGGATTTCTCACTCAAATGAGATCTAAATTGGTAAATCGGGCATTTCTTACTCAACTAATAAATGAAACAGGACTCCATAAATTCATTAAATCAAGAACAATTGGCAATACAGCTGCAAGCAATATATATGGCGATGCTTTGGAAGCATTGATTGGTGCTGTATATCTTGATAAAGGATTTGAAAAAGCAAGGTATGTAATTATCAAGCGGTTCCTGAACGAATATGTTGACTTGAATAAGATGGAAGAGCAAGACAACAACTATAAAAGTCAACTTATTGAATGGGGGCAGAAAAACAAATGCGAAGTGAATTTTCAAACTGAAGAGGAAGCTTCTCCAAACAGCAAGTTCAGTATTTTTGTATCTTCAGTAGAAATTGACAGTCAAGTCAAAGGCAAAGGTTATGGCAGTTCTAAAAAAGAATCTCAGCAAAGTGCTGCCCGTGAAGCCTTAAACAATATAAACAACGATTCGGAAATTGTTGGGGAACCAACTGTTTTGTAAAATTTTAACACTTTAGCCCTTTAAATGTTAAAAATTGTTAAATGAGGTAACACTGCTTCATAAATGATTTATCTTTGACATTATGGGAAAGCATAAAATTTATTTTCTTATTGCAACAATGTCTATTGTTGTAACTTTATTGATTATAGTTCAAATGAATATAATCAATAAAGCATCCCGTATTAAAGAAGATCAGTTCGGACAACTTGTAAAAAGATGTTTGATCCATGTAGCCTCAAGACTTGAAGAGGAAGAAATCAAACAAATGTATTTAAAAGGATACTTTCAGAATGTTGTCCCGGTAAAACCAAAAACAAATAATGCATCTGTAAACTACGATAAAATTAATCAGAAACAAATAAACTTTTCATTTAACCTTTCACAGGATCAATCAGGAAGAGTACATGCAAAAGCTTCTGTACAACAAAGCGATACTATTATTGATATTTCATCTGGCAACAACATTCTTGAATCAGACCTTTTTACTGAATTGGCTGAACTTGCAGATTGGGAAAGACAAAAGTTTTTTCAGAGTCTTCAGGAAAGAGATGAATTCACTAGGAATCTGCAATACCAATATATGATGTCAAACAGGCCAATTGAGCAACGAATTGACAAGGACGTATTAAAACGTCTTCTTGAAGACGAACTGCGATTTAATGGAATAAATATGGCATATGAATTTGCGGTTAAGTCATATAATGGCGGAGAAGAAAAATTGATAATCAGCTCTGGTGACTATAAAAATAATAGAAAGAATGAACACCAAACTCCTCTTTTTATAAATGATCTGGGATCACAAAAACCTAATTATTTAAAACTTTATTTTCCCGGAAGCAGAAGACAATTTTTATTATCAACAAGCTTCATGGTTTTGCCAACTTTCTTTTTAGTAGCTCTGATAATAGGGATTTTTGCCTATACGATTGCAATTATTTTCAAACAAAAGAAATTATCAGCCATTAAGAATGATTTCATAAATAACATGACTCATGAACTAAAAACACCAATATCTACAATATCCTTAGCCTCTCAAATGCTTAGAGATGATTCGGTTAATAACAGCACTTCAGCAATAGACAGGATTTCAGGAGTCATTTTTGAAGAAAGTAAAAGATTAAGCATGCAAGTCGAGAAGGTATTGCAAACAGCAATATTTAACGAAGGCAGATTAAAATTAAAATTCAAAATAATTGATTTACATGCTATTATTGAATCAGTGGTTTCCACCTTTGAGCTTAAAGTACACTCTCATGGGGGACAAATAATGTTACACACCAATGCTACAATCCATCAAATTTATGGTGACGAAGTTCATATTACAAATGTCCTTTTTAATCTTCTTGACAACGCTGTAAAATATTGCAAAGTAGAACCTCTAATCGAAATTTATACCGAAAACATAAAGAACGACATATCTGTTACTATAAAAGATAATGGAATCGGGATTGCAAAAGAACATCAAAAGCAAATATTTGAACGTTTTTACCGTGTTCCAACAGGAAATATTCATGACGTAAAAGGTTTTGGCTTAGGTCTTCATTATGTCAATAAAATTATTGAAGCCCACAATGGAACAATAAAGGTTGAAAGTGCTTTAAATAAAGGAACTAAATTTATTATTAACATTCAAACAAAAGAAAAATAATGAAACCGGTATACAAAATTTTGTTAGCAGAGGATGATACAAATTTAGGTTTATTACTCAAAGAATATTTAATCATTAAAGGGTATCATACTGATCTTTACACTAACGGAGAAAATGCTTATATGGCCTTCAAAAGAAACTTTTTCCACTTATGCCTTCTCGATGTGATGATGCCCAAGAAAGATGGATTTACTCTTGCAAATGACATAAAAATGATAAGTCCTGGCACTCCAATCATATTTTTAACTGCTAAAAATCTTAAGGAAGATATTATTGAAGGATTTAAATTAGGCGCTGACGATTATATCACTAAACCTTTCAGCATGGAAGAATTGTTATTCAGGATTGAAGCAGTACTTAGAAGAACATACCCTAATATCAATGAAGAAAGTAATTTCGCTTTCAAAATAGGTTCATATCTTTTCGACCCGTCAAAACAAATATTAATATACGACAAAGAAGAAATTAAACTTACTACAAAAGAAAACGATATCCTTCGACTTTTGGTTGCCAATCCAAATAAAACAATTGACAGACAAGATACCATCAGGGCAGTATGGGAGGACGAGGATTTTTTACATGGGCGAAGCATGGATGTTTATATTACTAAACTCAGAAAATTATTGAGTAAGGATCCTAAAGTGAACATTATAAATGTTCATGGCGTAGGATTTAAACTTGTAATGTAGAAAAAAATATTAATCCAGCTTCAAAACTGCAAGAAATGCTTTTTGAGGTACTTCTACGTTACCTACTTGTTTCATTCTTTTTTTCCCGGCTTTTTGTTTTTCAAGAAGCTTTCTTTTTCGTGTTATATCACCCCCGTAACATTTTGCAGTTACATCCTTTCTCACTGCCTTTACTGTTTCTCTGGCAATAATTTTGGCTCCAATCGCAGCTTGAATAGCAACATCAAATTGCTGACGAGGTATTAATTCTTTTAGCTTTTCACACATCCTGCGACCAAATCTTTCAGCATTATCCTGATGGATAAGTGATGATAATGCATCTACAGGTTCACTATTTAATAAAATATCCAACTTCACAAGCCGGGCTGGTCTATGTCCAATTAAATGATAATCAAATGAAGCATAACCTTTTGAAATACTTTTAAGTTTATCGTAGAAATCAAATACTATTTCTGCCAATGGAAGATCAAAAGATAATTCAGCTCTATCAGAGCTTATATATTCTTGTTTAATAAGTGCACCTCTCTTTTCAAGGCATAATGTCATTATCGAACCAATGAACTCTGATCTGGTAATAATCTGTGCTCTGATATAAGGTTCTTCAATCGTTTCAATTGTAACCACGGAAGGCATTCCGGATGGATTATAGATGGTAAATTCTTCTCCTTTTTTTGTGTGAACGATATATTCAACGTTTGGAACTGTCGTAATAACATTCATGTCAAATTCTCTATCCAGCCTTTCCTGAATAATCTCCATGTGTAATAAACCAAGAAAACCGCACCTGAAACCAAAACCTAATGCAACAGAAGATTCAGGTTCGTATGTCAGGGAAGCATCGTTCAACTGTAGCTTTTCCACAGCAGCCCTAAGATCTTCATACTCATCGCTTTCTATAGGATAAACACCCGCAAAAACCATTGGTTTCACTTCTTGAAAACCATCAATCCTGTTTTGACATCCTCCTTTTGCATGAGTTATAGTATCTCCAACTTTAATTTCTTTTGCTGACTTAATATTTGAAATAATGTATCCAACATCCCCTGCTTTAAGTTCAGTTCTGATGTCAAGTCCCATACGTAAAACTCCAATTTCATCAGCTGTGTATTCCTTGTCTGTTGCAAAAAATTTAACTTTGTCTCCTTTTCTAAGTGTACCGTTTTCAATTTTATAGTAAGCTATAACACCTCGAAAAGGATTAAAAACGGAATCAAAGATTAGTGCCTGCAGAGGGGATTCAGGGTTACCCATCGGAGGAGGAACTACTTTTATTATTCTCCTGAGAATTTCATCTATCCCTTCACCAGTCTTACCGCTAGCCCTTATTATTTCTTCTCTTTTACAGCCAATTAGCTCTATTATCTGGTCTTCTACAATTTCGGGCATCGAATTTGGCAAATCCATTTTATTTAAAACAGGTATTATCTCCAAATCATGCTCAATAGCAAGATATAAGTTAGAAATTGTTTGTGCTTGAATACCTTGAGTTGAATCAATAATTAAAAGAGCTCCTTCACAAGCGGCAATAGACCTGGATACTTCATATGAAAAATCGACATGTCCCGGAGTATCAATAAGGTTAAGAATGTATTTCTGACCATCAAGTTCATAATTCATCTGAATTGCATGACTTTTTATGGTTATACCCCTCTCCTTTTCCAGATCCATGTCATCCAGTACCTGATCAGTCATGTCTCTTTCACTGATAGTTCCAGTAACTTGCAAAAGTCTGTCTGCTAAAGTGCTCTTTCCATGGTCTATGTGAGCTATTATGCAAAAATTTCGGATGTTCTTCATTAATTGTATATAATTCTCTGATATTCTGATTTTTTAACTACACTTAAAATTTTCGCAAAGATAATCGATTTTTTCAATCGCTACATATGAGTAATCTGCTGACTTCATTATTATGAATAATGTAATATTCATTTATAAATCAACATTTTTTCAATTTTATCATCATTTTTTTTCAATGTTAGTTTATTAAAAAAGATGGATTTCCTATTTTCGTACCCTAAATAATTTTAACAATATGGGAAGAGCATTTGAATACCGCAGAGCGGCCAAAGAAAAACGTTGGGACAAAATGTCACGAATTTTTCCTAAACTGGGAAAAGCAATTACAGTAGCAGCAAAAGCGGGAGTACCTGATCCGGAAATGAATGCTGCTCTACGTACAGCAATTCAAAATGCTAAAGCGCAAAATATGCCTAAAACGAATATAGATGCTGCAATTAAGCGAGCATCGGGCAAAGATGCTGAAAGCTTTATTGAAGAATTATATGAAGGCAAGGGTCCATACGGAGTAATGATTTTAGTTGAATGTATGACAGACAATCATACCAGAACTGTTGCTAACATGAAATGGATATTTAACAAATGGGGCGCCGGACTAGCTCCTTCAGGATCTATGGTTAATATGTTCTCAAGAAAAGCTGTCATTCAATTTGAAATGCCTGCAGGAAAAGACAAAGAAGAGCTTGAAATGGAACTTATTGATGCAGGATTGGAAGAACTCACAAATGATGAAAACACATTCTTTGCTTATGCTGATTTTACTAACTTCGGATCATTGACAAAAGCCTTCGAAGACGCAAAAATTGAAACTACTAAGGCTAATCTTCAATATATACCTACATCTCCAATTGAATTAACTGAAGAACAGATGGAGGAAGTCGAAAAACTAATTGATAAGTTTGAAGAAGATGAAGATGTTCAACAGGTATTTACAAATATTGCATAATATATAAAAATTAAAGCCTCATTTCAGAGGCTTTAATTTTTATTAGCATATATTATATGAAATTATCGTATACTGATCTGATAATTTTTTCAATTGGCTTTACAGCTCAATTATTATTTTTTGCAAGATCCTTTATTCAATGGATTAAAACAGAAAAAGCAAGGAGAATTATTTCTCCTGTAATTTTTTGGCAATTAAGCCTTATTGCATCAATAATTATGATGACATATGGTATATTAAGAAATGATCCTGCAATTATTATCGGTCAGATAATTACATTTTATATTTATATCAGAAATCTCCAGATAAGTAAATCGTGGAAGAAAATTCCCGCTTACTTCAGATATCTTATTCCATTCATCCCCCCAATTTTTCTTTTGATATTTTTGCTTTCTTCCAATTTTAATTTTTTAAGTATAATTTCTGATAAAAATATACCAAAACAATTGATGATCTTTGGCGTTATTGCCCAGATAATTTTTACTTTCAGATTTGTATATCAATGGATTATTGCCGAAAGAAGTAAAAAATCAGTACTAATACCCGGATTCTGGATTATAAGTGTTATCGGAGCATCTCTTACTATTATTTATGCAATTATACGTCTGGATCCTGTTTTGTTTTTAAGTAATACCGGAGGATTAGTGATGTATGCAAGAAACATCATTGTTTATTGTAAGGGCAATAAGACTTCTGAAATTAAAACTATTTAATCAAGTTAATCAGAAAATATAACTCAAATAATGTTATTAATATTTGAATTTAGTATTTTTCAGAACTCAAATTAAAAATATGGCAAAAATTCTGGTTACCGGTTGTGCAGGTTTTATTGGTTCTCACCTTACAGAGATTCTTCTTGATAAAGGAGCTGAAGTCGTAGGTATAGACAATTTCGATCCCTTTTATGATATAAATGTTAAGAAGAAAAACTTATCTATTTTTGAAAATAATCCAAATTTCACTTTTATAAGAGCTGACCTTTCAAAAAAAGAGATTTTAAACAGTCTTTTTCCTGATGATGTTTACCTTGTTATTCATCTTGCTGGAAAAGCAGGAGTCAGACCATCCTTTGATGACCCCTTAGGGTTTATAAATGCAAACATTGTAGCTACTCAAAACTTGCTTGAAGAAATGAGAAGACGCAATATAAATAAGCTTATTTTTGCTTCGTCTTCTTCCGTATATGGGAACATTAAAGAAATACCCTTCTCTGAAAAAATGGATGTTTCAAACCCTATTTCTCCTTATGCTGCAACGAAGAAAGCATGTGAACTGTTAACCTACACATACTTTTATAACTTTAAAATAAATGTAATAAACCTTCGCTTTTTTACTGTATTTGGACCCCGGCAACGCCCCGATCTTGCAATACATAAATTTACAAGTCTTATTAGAAAAGGAAATCCTGTCACAATGTATGGAGAAGGTAATACTGCCAGAGATTACACTTACATTAATGATATTATCAAAGGAATATTGGGTGCTATTAAATACATTTCAAAAAATGAAAAAGTGTACGAAATAATTAACCTTGGAAACAATAAACCTGTCTTTCTTAAAGAAATGATTAATACTCTTTACAAGATTATGAAAAAAGAACCCAACATTATACAGGAACCTTTACAACCCGGAGATGTTGATATTACTTATGCGGATATAACAAAAGCTAAAACTTTACTCAACTATAATCCAAGATACAGTTTTAAAGAAGGGTTAATCAACTTTATAAATTGGCATAACCAAGAGAACTCGTAAAAGACTATTAATACAAACTTTTTTTAGTTCTCAACCCAATCGTTATTTTCCCTGATTATCTTTTCAAGTTCAAACACTGCTTCTTCGTGAGGTATGTGCCTTTTAATTACTTTTTGACCTTTGTAAAGATTAATTTTTCCATTACCTGCTCCAACAAACCCATAGTCAGCATCGCCCATTTCTCCGGGGCCGTTTACAACGCAACCCATTATACCTATCTTAAGATGTTTGAGATGCGAGAAATGACTCTTTACTTCAAGTGTTGTCTTATGTAAGTCAAACTGAGTTCTTCCACATCCTGGACAAGAAATGAATTCGGATTTTGTGATCCTCATCCTTGTAGCTTGAAGTATTGCAAAACTAGTATTCTTAAGATCAGAATAAAATATTTCATCATTTTCGTTTTCAAGCAGAATGCCATCACCATAACCATCAATAAAAAGCCCCCCAAAATCAGTTGCTGCCTTAAGCTGAAGATCCTTAAGCCTGCTTTCATTATAAGTTCCACAAAGAACAACAGATAATCTGCAAATAATTGATTCCATTATCATAAAGAATGCCCTCATGTCAGCATATCTGTTAGCATTATCCGACTCCAGCATTATAACTGCTTTTCTCTCTGCTTTAAGCTTCTGAACTATTTCGGGATTATTTTCCCTAAACTCAACAAATTCCTTTCTGGTAGTTCTTATAAATCTATGAGTACTTTGGTATATATCATTATATAGATAATCCTCTAAAGATAAAATAGGAAATCGTTTATTCAACCTGTTGATTACATATCTGCCATCGTAGTAATAATCGGGTTCAAGTTTACCGTTCAAATTAGATACTTCCATTATTTCATTCCCGTTAAGAGATGCAATAACTACCGGAGGTCTTCTGTTTCCAATCTTCCTGACAGGCCTTCCGTATCTTCTTTCAAATTCAAATGGATTTATCTGTGCAAATCCGGGAGCATCAATTATTTTGTGACCTTTCCTATTTGTTACTATTTCAACTAATCTCTTTGCAAAAGGTATTTCATTTTCAGGCTTTTCAGTCAGAGAAACTCTTATTGTATCTCCAATTCCATCAATGAGTAATGTCCCTATTCCAACAGCAGATCTTATTCTTCCATCTTCACCTTCACCTGCTTCAGTTACGCCAATATGAAACGGATAATTCATTTCTTCAAGACGCATCTTGTAATTCATCAACCTGACAGTATATACCATCGTACGAGTATTCCAGGATTTTATTGAGATGACTATATCGTGAAACTCATACTTTCGACAAATGCGCAGAAACTCCATTACTGATTCAACTATCCCGGCAGGTGTATCTCCATATCTGCTCATTATCCGGTCAGAAAGAGACCCCTGGTTTGCCCCTATCCTGATAGTTGTTCCATATTCTTTACAAGTTTGTATGAATGGTAAAAGAGCCTCTTCAAGATTATTCAGCTCTAGTCTATAATCCTCATCTGTATATATAATCTTTTCAAACTGAGCCCTTTTGTCGTAAAAATTACCAGGATTAATTCTAACTTTCGATACATATTTTGCAGCAATTTCTGCTATCTTTGGTGAAAAATGAACATCTGCAATTATGGGCGTATTATAACCTCTTTCTTGAATTTTTTCTTTTATTTCACGCAGATTTTCGGCATCCTTGGACGTTTTAACTGCAATTCTCACATAATCTGCTCCGGCTTTTACAATTCGAATAAACTGTTCAACTGTAGCATCAGTATCCATTGTATCTGTGTCTGTCATCGATTGAATACGTATCGGACTTGAACCACCAAGCGGCACTCCTCCAATATTTACTTCAATGGTCTTTTCACGCCTATACTCAGTAAGCGTTTTGCAATAATTAAAGTTACGATCCTTCATAACTGATCTTCCATTTATTTCAAAGCAAATTTAAACTTTTACTTAGAAATTGGATTAAATGATTCTAAACAAAATATGAAAAAGTGATTTTTTATTTGATATTTGAAATAGTGAAGCTAAAAACAGACCCTACTCCACATTTTGAACTTAGCTTAATATCCCCTCCTAAAAGTTTTACTAATCCATAACATAAAGAAAGATCTATACCTGTGCCTCCCAAATGTCGGGATTGCGAAACCGGTTGGGATGTGAATTTTTTAAAGATAGACTCTCTGATTTCTTCTCTTATGCCTATACCTGTGTCCTCAACATAAAATACTATTTTATTCTTCTCTTCCCGGTAATAAAACTTAACATATCCCTGCTTAGTGAACTTTAAAGCATTATCGATAAGCTTCTTTAATATTTTATCAATAATTGCCGGATCAGACACTATCCGATAAGGAGTACTTATAACATTCTCAAGAAATAATTGCAATTCTTTCTTTTCAGCTTGAGGTTTAAAATTAATATATATCTGAAACATAAGATCATTAAGATCAAACTGTATCGGATATACTCTATATGTTCCGGAATCAATTTTTGAGATATCTAAAACATCAGTTATTATTGAAAGTAACATATTACTACTCTCAGTAATAATATCCGAATAATAATTTCTTTCCTGATTTGATATCGAAGGGTCTGCTATTATTTCCGTAAAACCCATAATCCCGTTCAAAGGAGTTCTGATTTCATGACTTAAATTTGATAAAACAGCAAGAGAAAACATTTTGGCTTTTGCTACTTCTTTTTTGAGATTCTCATTTTCAAGCTTCAATTGGTCAATTTTATCTTCACAAGGTTTCACTTTTCCTTTTCCTTCAGTGTTTTCTCCTGTATCACTGTTTTTAACTGTCATAGTTGTTTCTTATAAGTTGGAAAGTTAAAAACAATCCCTGAAATAATCAAAGATTTTTATAAATCGCTTTATATAAAAATTAAAATGCTGCCCTTTATT
>CAYXJA010000001.1:19680-22813 GCA_964465425.1 uncultured Prolixibacteraceae bacterium
AATCAAAGATTTTTATAAATCGCTTTATATAAAAATTAAAATGCTGCCCTTTATTAAAAAAAGGCAGCATCAAAATATATATTCATGCCTGATTATTTTAAAAGCTTCATGTGTCTGTCGAATATATTTTCAAAAACCTGCTTTTCAATATTTGGTTCAAACTTTTCCAACGCATTGTAATATACTTGACCTTTCTTTGCAGCAATCTTATATCCTACATGTATTAATTGCCTCAAATCCGGATTATATTCACTGCACTTTTGATTATGGATAATCGCATTACCAAATTGCTCTTCTGTCCAGGTCTGAACTAGCTCCGGCTTTGGTAACCTCTCCAATTTTATATCAATAACTGAAGCATATGGGGCACAAAGTTCATCCATCTTTTCGTATGCTGATGAATAGACTTCTTTTGCAATAGAAAGCCCTTCTCCTCCTGATATGGCAAGACCGGCAATCTCTTCCAGCCAGGTTGTACCTGCAGTTTTTATATGAATACCCTTATCATACTTCTTTATCAATTTGCCAATTATCGGATAAATAGAAAATTTATCACTCCCTGAATGCACACTAAGCTTCAGATTGTCAGGCAATCCAAATTGCTTTACTGCAAAATCAATTACTAGTAAATCTTGTTTGAATTCTTTTTCAAAAAGGTTAAGATCACCAACATAGTCAACTCCCTTATTAAATCTCCCTGAAAATCTTGGTGCAATAGTCTGTGCTGGAACTTTAAAGTCGGATAGTAGTTTCAGGATGAAAAACATATCAAGAGGTGATTGCGGAGTATCTGTCTCATCACATGAAACTTCAGGAACGAAGTTGCCTTCTCCTTTTTTCTCCAAAAGAAAACTATATACCTTGGATGCTTCTTCTATTGCATTCAGATAATTAGCAGCAAAATTCCTTAAATAATTCTCATTAATTGTGAAAGAATCAACAATTCCCGGAATATTAAATTCACCAAGATAGCTTTTGTGATTTTCAACATACTCAATGATCTTTTCTTCTGATGCTCCTTTTCCTATGAAATCAGCTACATCAATCGTGAAAAAATCAGATACTTCAACAAAAGAATCAACATTTTTAAAATTGATATGATCAGCATCTACATAGTAATCACCCTCCCATCCAAGTGTTTTAACTGCTTCATCTGCTTCTTTTCTTACTTCTGAAGGGTGAGTTCCAATTATTGAATGTTCACGGAATGACTTATTCCAAACCGGAGTAAACTCAATTCCAAGGTGCTCCTTAGCAGCTATAAATGCTTTTAGTTGAGCCTTACCCTGATGACCAAAACGATCACCTATGCCAAATGAATATTTACTTATTTTTCTCATTTCATTTTTTATTTATTCTACAACAATGGGTTTATACTTAGGAACTAACGATTTCATCACAATCCATCCTATAAGATACGCAACGGCACATATTGAAAAAATAATAAAATATCCTGACTTTATACCTTCAAAACCCATAAACTTCATTTGTGATAATTCAGCATAATCGAAGAGCTTACCTGATCCTTTGTTTATTAAATATGACCCAATTCCGCCTGCCATCCCGCCAATACCAGTAACTGTTGCAATCGCTGTTCTTGGAAACATATCACCAATTGTTGAAAATATATTTGCTGACCATGCCTGATGAGCGGCTCCTGCAATTCCTATTATTATAATCGGAAACCAATATGAATAATTTCCTAATGGCTGAGCAAGAAGAGCCAACAATGGGAAGAAAGCAAATATCAACATTGATTTCATTCTTCCGGCATAAGGATTCATCCCTTTCTTGTCAACAAAAAATGTTGGAAGCCATCCACCTACAATAGACAACATGGTTATTGCATACAGAACAAAAATCAACAGTTTTGCAGTATTGTTATCAGATGCCAATCCATAGACCGAGCTAAGGTATGCCGGTGTCCAGAATAAATAGAACCACCAAACACCATCAGTCATAAACTTACCGAAAGCAAATGCCCATGTTTGTTTATACTTAAAACATTCAAAGAATGTAAGTTTACGTTTTGCTGTTCCGTTTTCATCAACAGTTTGATGATCATTATCTTGATGTATATAATCCAGTTCTGCCTTATTTACTTTAGGATTTGCATAAGGTTTTTTATATATAAACACCCAGAAACCCATCCATATAAAACCAAGGGCTCCAATTATTATGAACGACATCTCCCATCCGTAGTAATGAGCTATTACAGGTATTGTTAACGGAGCAATAAGTGCACCCACTGTTGCACCTGAGTTAAAGATGCTTGTTGAAAATGCCCTATCCTTTTTAGGAAAATATTCAGCTGTAGCCTTAATAGATGCAGGAAAGTTTCCGGATTCTCCAAGGGCAAGCACAAACCGAGCAAAAACAAACAAGGCAACGCTTACATTGATAACTTTACCTATATTGTCAACTGTTGCAATTAGGTCTTTAGCCTTTTCAAATCCAACAAACCATTCGCCGGTAAGTATTCCTGATGTGGCAATTCCACAAAATGCATGAAGACAAGCTCCTAGTGACCAAACACCAATTGCTATCAGAAATCCTTTTTTTGTATCCAGCCAGTCAACAAACCTGCCGGCAAAAAGCATACTTACTGCATAAAAAATAGAAAAAAGAGATGTTATTGTTCCATAATGACTGTTTGTCCAATGAAACTCCGGAGCGATAAAGTCCTTCCATGTCAGAGAAAGTACCTGACGATCCATGTAGTTTATTGCAACACCAAAAAACAACATAACACAGATAATCCATCTGTAGTTAGTCATTTTACCATTATCCTGATTGGTTTTATAGTTAGTCATGTTTCTGAGATTTTGCTATACTGTGTAAGTTGTTGATGCAGTATCTCCTCCTCGTCCTGTCCAATTTGTATGGAAGAATTCACCTCTTGGCTTATCAATTCTCTCATAGGTATGTGCTCCAAAGTAATCACGCTGAGCCTGTAACAGATTAGCGGGAAGCCTTTCACTTCTGAAACCGTCAAAATAGCATAATGCTGAAGTTAAGGCCGGTACTGGTATCCCGTTAGATAATGCTGTGGCACATACTCTTCTCCATCCAGCCTGAGCTTTTTCAATTGTTTCTTTGAAGAATGGATCCAATAGTAAGTTTGGTAAAGCCG
>CAYXJA010000001.1:22913-26381 GCA_964465425.1 uncultured Prolixibacteraceae bacterium
GCTTTTTCAATTGTTTCTTTGAAGAATGGATCCAATAGTAAGTTTGGTAAAGCCGGATTGTTGTCGAAGGCTTTCTTAATATCGCCCAGAAATACAGAACGGATAATACATCCTCCCCTCCACATTAATGCTATTCCACCATAATTTAAATTCCATCCGTATTCTTTTGCGGCTTCCATCATAAGGTTATACCCTTGTGCATAAGAAATTATCTTTGCTCCGTAAAGAGCCATCTTTATATCTTCAATAAATTGATTTCTGTCTCCTTTAAATTCAGGTCTAGGACCTGATATTTCCTTTGAAGCCATAACTCTGAGATCCTTCTGTGCTGAAAGACAACGTGCAAAAACTGATTCACCTATTAATGTGAGAGGTATACCCAAATCAAGGGCTGAAATTCCTGTCCACTTTCCTGTACCCTTTTGTCCTGCAGTATCAAGAATCTTTTCAACTAAAGCAGAACCATCTTCGTCTTTATAAGCCAGAATATCACGGGTTATTTCAATAAGATATGAACCGAGTTCTTCTTCGTTGTATTTTTTAAATGCAAGATGCATTTCGTCAGCTGTCATTCCAAGAATATCTTTCATCAAATGATAAGCTTCAGTAATTATTTGCATATCACCGTATTCAATTCCATTGTGAACCATTTTTACAAAATGTCCTGCTCCATCTTCTCCAACCCAGTCACAACATGGTGAACCATCTTCTACCTTTGCAGCTACAGCCTGAAAAATATTTTTTACGTGAGGCCATGCTGCAGGTGAACCACCAGGCATCATTGAAGGTCCTAATAATGCTCCTTCCTCACCACCGGAAACTCCGGTTCCAATATATAGCAAGCCTTTACTTTCAACATATTTTGTTCTCCTTATTGTATCTGGAAAATGAGAATTACCTCCGTCTATAATAATGTCTCCCGATTCGAGATGAGGTATAAGTAATTCTATGAAGTCATCAACTGCCTGACCTGCTTTTACCAGCATCATAACTTTTCTTGGTCTTTCGAGAGATGCACAAAACTCTGCAATCGAATGTGCTCCGATAAATTTCTTACCTGCTCCCCTGCCGTTGATAAAATTATCTACTTTCTCAACAGTACGGTTAAATACAGCAACTGTGAATCCTTTACTTTCCATATTAAGAACCAGGTTTTCACCCATAACGGCTAACCCGATCAATCCAATATCTGCTTTTTTTGCCATAGTATTTTGTTTTATTTATTTGTTTCTTTTTTGATTATCAATCTATAAACCTGTCTTTATATGCCCATAATCCTAATGCAGGATTTGATATAAAAAATATTTCTTCCCCATCTTCCATTATGTTGAACCCGTTTTTTAATGATTCAGGATTGTATTTTAAACCCATTTCATCTAAGTCTCCATATATAAAACCTACACTCTCGATCTCTTTTCTTGTAAGATTCTCAGGATTCTTACCCGGACAATATGTTACACTGAACCTTCCTTCTGATGAACCATGTATTAAGTGTGCTGCTGCTCCAAGATTATCCTTCAAGTCATCATTTTCCTCAACCATTTTCAATGTGTATGGAGTTCCTTTGTAACCGTACTTTCTTATTAACCCGTCAATAATCTTATCTTCACCAAACTCTTTAAGTGCAGGAGCCAATACAATTAATTCGCCACCATCGTCCATAGCCATCCTTGTCCTGTAAATACTTTTATTTCCTAACCATGTACTTTTAAATTCAGTTGGGTCAAGCCAAACTACTACTTTCTTCAACGGCTTTTCAACCATATCGAAGTTTACTTTCATTGAAAGCTCAGCTGCCTTCTCAAACACTTCAAAATCATCTCCGATAAACAAACCTCTTGTTACCAGTGAACCGCTTTTATCAACTCCTACAACAGTTTGCACATAAACTATCGGCAGATTGGAAGCAAACTTTTCAGATGCATAATTGAAGACCTTTCTCACAGGAGTATCTGCTCTGCCCATCATTTTTTCCATACCATAGGCTGCACCTATGAAATGACTTTTATTTATCCCTTCTGCCCCCCCCGTTCCTACAAATATATTTTTATTGTAATTAGCCATTCCAACAACTTCGTGAGGCACAACCTGTCCTAATGAAAGGATTAGATCATGTTTCCCTTCTATCAAAAGTTTGTTTACCTGAGCAGGCCAACTAAATTTAACCTTTCCTCCAGAAACCTCTTCCACATAAGAACCAGGAACTTCTCCTATTGTAACCACATCATTTCTCCAGTCGTGCACACGGAACAGTTTTTTGTCAACTCCCGGAAACATATGTTCTATCTGACTTTCAGTCATTGCGGTATGTGTTCCCAATGCAGGAAGTATATCGATAAGATTGCTTTTGTAGTATTCAAAAACAAAAGATGTGAGTATGCCTGCTTTTGAAGGTAACCGTGTATAATCAGGAGGAATTGCCATTACTTTTTTCTTCTCACCAAGAGAGTCCAATGCTTTAAACAAGCCTGCTTTTAAATCTTCATCTTTAAGTATGGAATCCGATGATCCTTTTTCAAAATATATCATTCTAAAATGTTTAAATTTCTATTCTTTAATCTGCATTAATAAATTTATCAAGGTTCTGAATCGAAACAGTTGTTGCAGGTAATAGTATAGAAGGAATATCCTTACGACCATTATTTACATATGTATAATCCCTGCCTTTTCTCAAACGACCATCTTTAGCAAGGTCTAATGCAACATCTATTGCACTGTATGCAAGATCTTTTACCGATTTATGAACCGTCATATCTAACTTACCTTCTTTTATTAATGAACGAGACTTTGCGGTCAAATCTTGTCCTGTTACAATAACATGACTTGGATATTCTTCCTTTACAAAGAATTCAACTACCGACTCGGCCATAGTACTGCTACCACAAATTACAGCATCAATTGGCTTACTTGTGAAATTATAAATCTCATTTATTGCATTTAGTGTTGCGGGAGATGAATAATCATCAATATATTGCCTGCTGACAATATTAATTTTACCGTTGTCAACATATGGTTCGATTGCTTCAAGGTGTCCCTTGCTGATAAAACGAGCATTAGCATCTGAAGCATCTCCCCAAAGAAAGATGTAGTTACCTTCGGGCTTCTTTGATACAGCGAATTCAATCATTTGTTTACCCACATCTACGTAATTAAACGACAGATAACAACTCAACTCAGCATTTCTTATAAGCCTGTCATACGAAATAACAGGAACACCCTCATCATTTGCTTCTCTAACAATAGCGGCAGCTGTATTCTGATTTGCAGCAACAACAATAAGTACGTCTACTCCATCTCTAATAAGTTCTTCTGCCTGTTTCAACTGAATATCTTCATCATTATTTGCTTCTTTTACGATGATTTCAACCCTGTTTGCTCCAGCTCTTTCCTTCAAATACTTTAAGTCTCCCTGCCACCTGCTGTTTGCCAGTGAATGAATCAAAAAACCTATCTTCACATCTCCTCCCA
>CAYXJA010000001.1:26481-30377 GCA_964465425.1 uncultured Prolixibacteraceae bacterium
CACCTGCTGTTTGCCAGTGAATGAATCAAAAAACCTATCTTCACATCTCCTCCCATCTTACAAGAACTGAAGATTAAAGAAATTAGTAAAATGCCAAATAAAATTCTGAATTTCATATCCTTAGTTTTTATGTTTCAAATATTCAACACCAATACCATTAAGTTTGATATTTATATATTTTGTGTAATTTATCAAATTATTGATAAATTTTAAATAATAAAATCCAGTTATTTTAAAAGCCAATCCAATTCATTCAACTGATTAATTATTTTTTTCTCTTATCTTTTAACTCTTGCATTACCTTGCCAGATACTCCATACCATTTCCTCATCTGCAGGTTGTGCATAGTCGGTTAGGAAAGTTGTTGCAAGAGCCCCGGTTGCCCATCCAAACTGAACCCACTTTTCAGGTTCCCAGCTCTTCAATATTCCGTATAGCAGCCCCCCAACAAATCCATCTCCTCCACCAATTCGATCGAGTACTGTAATTTGTCTTGGCTCAATTACATGCCAGTTGTCATTTTCAAGCATAATTGCACCCCATAAATGTTCATTTGTGCTTATCACCTGACGTAAGGTTGTTGCAAACACCGTTGCATTTGGAAATGCTTTTTTTACTCTGCCTATCATTTCCTTAAAGCTGTCAATCTTATCATTCAGACCTTTGCCTCCGGCTTCAGGACCTTCTATTCCAAGGCATAACTGAAAATCTTCTTCATTACCTACAAGAATATCTGACAATGATGCTATTTCTGTAAATATATCATGCAATTCTTTTTCGCGACCCTTCCAGAATGAAGCCCTGAAATTAAGGTCAAAAGCGATTCTGGTTCCATACTTCTTTGCTGCTCTGGCAATTTCCAGACAAAACTTACTTGTCTCCGGAGACAACGCTCCGATAAGTCCTGATAAATGTACTATCTGCACTCCTTCTTTTCCAAAAATCCTGTCAAGATCAAAATCTTTTACATTCAATGTCCTTCCAATCTCTCCGGCACGATCGTTCTGAACTCTTGGTCCCCTTGAACCATAACCACTGTCAGCAATATTAAACTGATGACGATAACCCCATGGTCCTCCCTGTTCTACTTCCGGCCCTTCAAAAACCATATTTCTGCTTAAAAGATTACTCTTTATAAACTGTGCAACCGGACTTCCCTTTACAAAAGTAGTAAGTACCTTAACAGGCAAACCCAAAAATGAAGGTATACTTGCAACATTGGTTTCTGCACTTGTTGCCTGCATCTTGAATGTATCACTGCTGTGAACAGGCTGCCCGTTAACTGGTGTTATTCTGACTCCCATACTTGTTGGAACAAGCAATGAAAATGTATATTCTTTTTTAAGTTGAATGCTCATATATTTAAAATTTTGAATTCTATTGTCCTGATTTTTATTACACTCCGCTAAATGCGCTGAAACCACCGTCAATTGGAATTACTATTCCTGTAACAAACTTTGACATATCTGATAAAAGATAAATTGTGGTTCCGATTAACTCATCAATCTCTCCAAATCTTCCCATTGGAGTATTATTGATAATCTTGTTTCCCCTTGGTGAAAGATCACCTGTCTTTTCATCTATCATGAGAAACCTGTTCTGATTAGTAAGAAAGAATCCCGGAGCTATTGCATTTACCCTTACTCCTGTCTTTGCAAAATGAACTGAAAGCCATTCCGTGAAATTGTTTATTGAAGATTTCGCCGCTGAATAAGCCGGAATCTTTGTTAAAGGTCTGAAAGCATTCATAGATGATATATTAAGCACGCCCCCCGATCCTCTTGCTATCATTTCCTTGGCAAAAACCATTGTTGGCAATAAAGTACCTTTAAAGTTAAGGTTGAAGACATGATCAAATCCATCCATTTGCAAACTGAAGAAATCAGTCATTTCATCTGTCTCTCCCTTAATAATTTGCTCTGCTTGTGTTGTTGCTTTTGGTGAATTACCACCTGCACCGTTAATAATGTAATCGATTGCAGCAACATATTTTAAAATTTCACCTTTAACGTTTTCCAGAGATTCTTTATCAAGAACATTTGCTTTTAATCCAACTATTATTTGTTCAGGATATTTAGTTTTTAACTCTCCTGCAACAGACTTAGCAGCTTCTTCATTCAAATCAAGAAGAAAGACATTCATCCCTACACTGCAAAGACCTTCTGCAATTTTACTGCATA
The DNA here is from genome assembly GCA_964465425.1 of uncultured Prolixibacteraceae bacterium. Lineage (GTDB taxonomy): Bacteria > Bacteroidota > Bacteroidia > Bacteroidales > Prolixibacteraceae > CAYMTR01. The sequence goes on from CAYXJA010000001.1 coordinate 28,662, forward strand.
TAACACCACCGGCTCCGGTTATCACGGCAGATTTGCCTTCCATGCCCAATAGTTCATTTGTTGTTATCATAATTCAGATTTTATTTTTTGTATAAGTTCTATTGTCTCTTTTACTTTAACTGCCAGCTCAGCATATTTGTCATCAGCATAATAACTCTTTTTCATTAGCTGTGATCCCATGCCAACACAAGTTGCTCCTGCCTTAAACCATGCTTTAAGATTATAATATTCAGGTGTAACTCCTCCCGATGGCATAATATCTGTCCAAGGACATGGTGCTTTGATTGACGCAACAAACGCAGGTCCTCCAATTTGTTCGGCAGGGAATATCTTTACAAGCTCACAGCCCAACTCTTCTGCCTGATTCAGATAAAGTGCCACAACCAGGCGACCATAATATCTTTCTCCTGTTGCAAACCTTTGCCATTTCAGGATTCATGATCGGTGATACAATAAAGTCGGCTCCAAGCTGTATATATAACGACGTAGTTCCAGCATCTACAATCGACCCTACTCCTACTGCCATTCCCGGTAGTTCAGCCTTAGCGTATAACGATAATTCCTTAAATACTTCCTGAGCAAACTCACCCCTGTTGGTAAATTCAAACGCCCTTGCTCCACCATCGTAACAAGCCTTTGCCATTTTTTTACATACTTCAGCATCAGGATTATAAAACAATGGAACCATGCCTGTTTCTTTCATTTTCAGAAAGACCTCTATTCTGGAATATTTTGCCATTCTATTATCTTTTATTTTAATTTTTCTAATTAACGAGCTACCCTTCCTGTAGCATCTCCTTCCATAAGTTTTTCAACCTCATCAACCGATACTCTATTGTAATCACCATAAATAGTGTGCTTTAAAGCTGAAGCAGCTACTGCAAATTCAAGTGCTTTCTTATCATCTTCAGGCCATGTAAGCAAACCATAAATCAATCCCCCCATAAATGAATCACCACCTCCAACTCTGTCTACAATATGAGTTATTTGATAAGTAGGAGCTTCAAATAATTGTTTGCCGTTCCATAAAACACCCGACCAGTTGTTGTTATTGGCATTAACTGAGCCTCTTAATGTTGTTATAACTTTCTTGCAACGTGGGAAATCAGCCATGATCTGTTTTGAAACTGATTCATAAGCCTTACCTTCAACATGTCCTCCTGTAATATCAACACCTTCGGCTTTTACACCCAATACTTTCTCTGCATCTTCTTCATTTCCAAGAATTATATCACAATATGCAACCAGCTCAGGCATTACTTCATTTGCACTTTTCCCATATTTCCAAAGATTTTTCCTGTAATTCAAATCACATGAAACTGTAATTCCTTTTTCATTTGCCTTTTTACAAGCTTCAAGGCATACATTAGCTGCACCTTGTGAAATTGCCGGAGTTATGCCTGTCCAATGAAACCATGAAGCACCTTCAAAAACTTTATCCCAGTCAATCATCCCGCTTTTTATCTCGGAAACAGAGGAATGAGCTCTATCGTATATAACCTTGCTCCCACGATTAACAGCCCCGGTTTCAAGATAATAAATACCTAGCCTTTCTCCTCCCCAAATTATATTGCTTACCCCAACTCCGTATTTTCTGAGGTCTTTCATGCATGCCATTCCAATATCATTCTTAGGAAGACGACTCACAAAGTCAACGTCAACACCATAATTTGCAAGCGATACTGCAACATTTGCTTCTCCTCCTCCAAACGTTGC
>CAYXJA010000002.1:0-10582 GCA_964465425.1 uncultured Prolixibacteraceae bacterium
TTCTTCCCTTTTTGTTGATAGCATAATATTTACGGTGACGGCCGTTTTCAGCCATCTTCCAAAGAGACTTTATAAGTCCGTTTTTTTCAAGTTTATGAAGTACAGGATAAAGGCTACCTTCTTTCCATTCAATTTGATTTCCGGAAAGGTCCTTGACGTTCTGCATTATCTCGTATCCATAAGTTTCTCCCTTATCAAGAATTGATAGAATAATAGGTATGGCAGAAGCACCCACCAGTTCTTTAGATATTTTTCCCATAACTGCCGGTTATTTAAAGTTGGATGTTAGTTTAAAATGATGATAGTAAAGATAATAATCTTAATGATATTCAAAAGCAGATTATGAAGAAAATAGACATAGGGATAATATTTTTTCCAACAAATCAGTTAGAAAAAAGAAATATTAGGAAATGTAAACTACAATTCTGTTAATTCACTCCGAATTCTTCGTCGTATAAATCTTCCTGATTTTCGAATTCTTCTTCAAGAAAATCTTCAGCTTCACCGATCAGTTGTTCTACCAATACTTCATTTGCAGGTTGATCGTCAATCCAGTGGATAATTTGATTTGACCAGAAATCATCAACATCACTTTCAACAATAAAGCGGGGAAATTCAGTGTGTACTACATAAATTGAATCAGGTTTTTCCTGAGAATTGTCAGCTAGAAGAAACTTTGGCAACATTTTATAAATTTTAGAATTTCAGCAAAATTAATTCATTTGCTTCAATAAGCAACAAAGTTTACAAATATCGTTGAAATCTAATGGTTTATTTAACTGTAGGTTTAATAATGTTCTTAATTATAAGTGATTTGAGAATAATTTCAGCTATTTCCTCATTAGAAAATTTTTCCTGATTGATGACCAGATCGAAATCTTCAGTTTTTACTTTTTCCCCTTTAATCGATTTTCTGAAGCTTGCCCTGTCTTTTTCTGTTTCATCGATAAAATCTATTGCATCATTTCTGTCCATATTTTTTTCACTCATACATCTTTTGATTCTCCATTCCAAAGGAGCATGAATTCTGATGTTCAGTGAGTCTTCAATGTCATTGCAAATAATATTTGAACCACGACCGATAATTATCTTATAACCTTCAACTGCAAAACGATGGATAGTATTTATAACCGTTCTTCTCATTTTATATTCAAGATTATAATCAGAAGAAAGGAAAGCATTTATGATATCATCGAAAATATTATGGTTTTTAGCCTTGAAAATGGTTTTAACTCTATCCGGGTGAAGTTTTAGTTCTTCAGCTGATTCGTGTAAAATTTCCTTACTGATGACCTTCCATTTATTATCTCCGCAAATTTCATTAAGCTTTAAAGTAAGTATTTTAGCAACTTGTTGTACGGAACATCCTGCAACCCTCGATATTGTTATTACAGGGCCGGCTTTCCTTCGGATGCCCGGTAGATTTATTTCACTCAGCCTTCGGGATAAATATTCGTTGAATACGTCAGACATAAAATCTTTTTAATACAATTTACGAATAAAAAATCTAAAATAGAAGAAAGAAAGTATTCTTAAATCTGATTTTTATCATTTTTCTCTTCCATTGATAGAACCATTCAGGCACTTTACCCTATTAATAGTGGCTTTTATCAAAACCTTCTTTTTTAAGTAGTATTTTATGTAATACATTAATATTTTTACAATACGAAAAGTGTTTTATTTATAAAAAAAGATGAAAAAGCTCTTAGTTTCAGTACAGATTTTACTTATTTCCATTATAGCATGGGGTGGGCAAAGTATGCTGACACAGGAGTGTAATGTAGAAAGTATTCCTCAGATTTTTGTTGAAGGACATTCGTGGGTTGATTTTCCTAAATATGATAACAGAAAATTCTGGAGCACAGTAAATCATGATATTAAGGAAACACTGATAGGCAGGGGAGAAGAAGCTGCTAAAAGTGAACCTGTTTCTCTGACAGGATATGACTACATTCTTTTTCGTCAGGGTGAATCGTACGATGTTGTTTCTCAAAAAATTCTTACGAAGAAATCAAGGCTTGAAGATTTAATGATGGCTGAGATAGTTGAAGGTAAGGGAAGATTCATAGAAGATATTTGCAGTTCAGTTTGGGACTTTTGTGCCTTAAGTCATTGGACCGGTCCTGAATCTCATTATCTTCAAACAGGAAAGCTAGGTCTACCGTCACTCGACAAGCAAGTGGTTGATGAGTTAACCGGTGAGATTGCCGGAATTCTTTCCTGGGCATATTACTTCTTTGAAAGCGAATTCAATAAGATAGATCCTAATATAACAACCTGGTTATTAACATCAGTAAGAACCAAATTTTTAAATCCAAGCGAAACAAAAAGTGATTTTTACTGGATGGATTTTTATTTAAAAGGTGTATCATATCAGACACCATGGATTAGCTATAACTGGCTTCTTTCAGAATTGCTGGTTGAAAAGGACAATAACAAGCGTCAGAAGTCTATTTATAAAGTTCTTGAGTGTCTTGATCAATTCTATAAAAAAGTACCTTCTGATGGTGTTTGCACCGGAGGAGCTGAAATATGGCAATATTCAACAGCCAAATATTTTCAGGCGCTTGAACTTCTTGAAATGGTTTCAATTGGAGAAATAGATATTTACAGCGATGAACTTCTGAAAAAAATGGGAGAATATATTTGTGCAACCCATATTAGTGATAATTATTTCTTCAGCTATTCTGAATGTTCTCCTGAACTCATTTTACCGGCTTCATTGATTTATCGTTACGGGGAGAAGGTAGACAGTGATATGATGAAGGGATATGCAGCATATCTTGCACAACAACAGAAGCAAAAGGCTTATCCTGTTTCAGGTGACCTTTTCAATAAGATTAAGTATGTTGTTGAATATGATAAGATTTTAAGTATTGATGCAAAAGAACCATTGTTAGCTGATTATTCTTTTAATGAAAGTCAGATTGTGGTTGCAAGGTCGAAAGAAGGTTCAAAGGAAGGTTTTTATTTTGCCGTTAAAGGTGGCGACAACAATGAATATGGTAATCAGAATGATGCCGGCAATTTTATCTTATATGCCAATGGCAAACCTTTGATTGTAGATCCGGGTTCTATAGAAAAAACAGCGAAATCAATTAATAATGACAGATATACAATCTGGGCGAATCAATCTGCCTGGCACAATCTGCCTACTATAAACGGACAGATGCAAAAGGCAGGTTCTAATTTCAGGGCTACCGGTATGAATCATTCTTCAAACAGCAATCAGGTTACTGTATCCATGAACCTGTTATATGCTTATGACTTAAGTGCTGGTATCGACAGCTGGACCAGAACCTACATTTTTAACCGTAATAGCGGGCTTGAGATATCGGACAGGTTTAGCCTTAACAAAGTTGAAGGTGAAACATTCGTATCATTTATAGCATTATCGAAGCCACAGATTAAAAAGAATGGTCTGGTTTCTTTCAAGGTTGACGGTCAGGAATATGAATTTGAATACAAAACATCATTCAGTTTAACAGTTGAAGAAATCAATACCGGTGATAGTCCTGAGTTGAAAGAGTGGGGATCAAATCTTTACAGAATTGTGTTAAAGCCAAATTCAACAGAAAGATCAGGCAATTGGACATATTCATTCAGGAAAGTATAGATAAAGAGACAGGATAATAAGGGATAATTAAACAACGTTAATCTTTTTCATCATTATTTTCCCATTCATTTATGGATGGGTTTTTTTTTGTTTTCTTTGAAAAAAAAATATTCAATCAGATAATGACATATCTTATTCTGATAGCATACATTTCAATCCTGGCTATTATAGCAATCAGAAGCTACCCTAAAGTAGAAAACTATTCAGATTTCTTTGTAGCAAGAAAAAAGGGTAATTATTATACAATTACCGGTAGTCTTGTTGCAACAATACTTGGTGGATCAGCAATTATCGGGGCAGTAGACGAAGGTCTTAAGATTGGAGGTGCCACATCGTGGTATCTTATATGTGCATCCATAGGTCTTTTTGCTTTAGTACCACTTGTTTCAAAGGTTAACAGTTCCGGAAAATTCACGCTTCCTGAAATGCTGGGTGAAATGTATAATAAGAAGGCAGGGAAGATTGCTTCTTACGTAATTCCGATAGCCTGGCTTGGAATCATAGCAGCACAAATAATAGCAGCAGCAAGAATTCTGAATAGTTTTACATCATTATCTTACGAAGCGGGAGCAATTATTGCAGGCTGTGTATTTATTGCTTATACGATAGCCGGAGGACAGATTTCAATATTAAAAACCGATTTGTTTCAGGCCATACTTGTACTTGCAGGATTAGGTATAATTGGATATTTTACTTTTAAAACAGGGTGTGCTTCAACTTCAGTAAATGTCCTCAGATTTCCGTTTAATGTTAACTTCAAGCCGATAGATGTTTTTATTCTTCTGATAACTTATTCATCAACTTTTACAGTTGGCCCGGACATATATTCCAGAATATTTTGTACTGACAATAAAAAAACAGCCGTTAAATCTGTACTGACTGCTGCTATAATTTTACTTCCCGTTGCATTTATTATCGGACTGATAAGCTTTTATGGCAGTAATTGTCTTCCGGAATTTAATGGGGGTTCAGTGTTTATTGGTGTATGTAATTCTGTCTTACCGGGATGGGCTGTTTCGTTTATTGTGGTTTCATTGTTAAGTGCACTTTTATCTTCTGCAGATACAACATTATTGAGTGCTTCGATAATAGTTACAGGATTGATAGAAAAAGAAAAATATGGGGCAAAAACTTTATTGAAGACCAGACTTTTGATTTTGGTTACAGGTTTATTGAGCATATTTCTTGCCCTGAGTTATACATCTGTTATAGGGATATTACTTACTGCCCTTACAGTTTATTCAGGGGCTTTTATAATACCAATACTGTTTGGTCTTTTGAATCTTAATGTAAATAAGGAAAGGGTTAATATTGCAATTATTTCAGGTGGAATTATAGCACTAACAGGAAAAATAATTTCGATGTCAGGAATGACAAAAATAGGAAATGCAATAATTATTTCTGCCTTTATAATAAACGGATTGATATTGATTGTAAAAAGAAAAAAGGTTTAAATAATAAATCTTTTTCTAAATCTGTTTTAAAAGTTTTTCAATACTGATTGGCTTTTGAAAAAATCCATCTGCTTCATTGATATTTTTATTAAAGCCGGAATCGTCAATAGAAAAGCCTGTCATTACAATGACTTTAATATTACCATTGATTGATTTAAGACTGCTTATTACTGAGTTACCTTCAACAGGAGGAATCTCACCATCCAATAACACGAAATCAATGCTGTTTGAATTTATTTTGAAGAACTGTAAAGCTTTCCGGACATTTGAAAAGCAATAAGAATCATAACCAAGTCCTGCAACTACCTTAGATGAAATTTCCCTTACAATTTTTTCATCATCTATAATCATAACCTTTAAAAATCCCTTTCCTGAGATCTTTTCATCAGGCGCGATTACCATATCATAATTATCCGATTCATTTTGAGGAAGGTAAATATTGAATTTTGTTCCATCCTGAGGATTGCTGAAAACCTTAATCAAACCTTTATGCTGATCAATAATTTTTTTGGAAAGAGAAAGCCCTAAACCAGTATATTCGGAAGAAGGCTTAGTGTTATTAAACGGATCAAATAATCTTTCTATTTCACTTTGGGGTATTGTCCTTTCAGAATCAGATATTGTTACCCTCAGATATCTGCCCTTATTCAACTCTCCGTTTTTCTGTAAGTCTTTATTGTCAAAATACACAGAATTCAGACTTACATATATCTCTTCCTTATTACCGACTGATTGAAGTGAATTTTCAATAAGGTAAAAGAATGCTTTTTTAAGAAGATCAGGATCTCCTGCAACCCGGTCGTTCTGGCTTTCAGCAATTTTGGTTATCTTAACTGAAGAGGTTAAATTAAATTTTGATATAACCTGTTCTATTAATTTGCTGATGCTGACTATCTCATCAATCTTTTTGTTTTTATCTGAGAATGGAATTATCTCACCTGATATCTTATCTGAAGTATCAATTGATTTTAAAATATTGGCAACATAAGAGGAAAGAGTTTCGTCTTTTATTTTATTAACGAGAGCAAAAGAATTTCTTGCTACCGAGTTTAACAATTTATACAATTCTTCTGAGTAAAAATTTGAAATTAATTTGATAGTCTTTACTCTTTCGTTGGCAATATTTTTTTGTTCTTCATTCTTAAGCCTTGAAATATCTTCAACAATTTGAATAGCACATCTTGTATCGCCATATTTATCTTTCATCTGTGACACATTTGAATTGACCCAGATTCGTTCTCCATTATTGCAATACATTTGGGTTGTCTGATTAAACGAAGCGATAACACCGGTAAATACCTGTGAGAGTTTAGAAATACTTTCGCCAAGGTTTTCGCTATAGGTTATTTCATCGAGCTTCTTTTGCAGAAGTTCATCCAGTTCAAATCCTAATAACCGGGCATATTGTTTATTTGAAAAAATGATATGTCTGTTCTTATCAATTAATGCTATACCCAAAGGAGCTTTTTCAAATATGTTTCTGAACTTCTCAATTTGGTTGCCGGCATCTTCAATTATAATCTTTTCGTTTGTTATGTCTCTTACAATGGCAATGAAATGTTTCTCTTCTGAAATAAGTGTTTCAGCTATTCGCAAAGAATAATAATGATTATCTTTTGATTGTATTTCTTTTTCAGAAAGATTATTGTCACGAATAGATTGGGTAATAATTTCAGAGGAAACAGCCTGAGAACTGATATATTCAAGGAAAAGGGAATTGTGATGTATAAGTTTTAATTCCTTGTTGAAAAGACCAATCCCTTCGGGAGTATTTTCAAGAATAGTGTTAAGATTATTTTTTTCAGATTCAACCTTGTTTAATATGTTCTTTCTGAATTCAATGTCTTCAACAGTAATGATATAAAAATCAATATCAGATTTTGAAACAGATATAGGTTTGATACTTAGCTGAACCCATTTTTTATTGTTGATGAGTTGTAACTCTTTGGTGAATGGTTCAGTGTTTTTTACTGTGGAAGCAGTAAAAAACTTACGAATAGCAGAAAGGTCATTTTCCGGAATACTTTGTAAGAATCCTTTTGATTTTATAGTTAATGTATCGAGTCCTGTAATTTGTGCAAGCGAATTGTTGAAATAAAGGAAATTGCCTTCTTTATTTATTATAGCTATACCATTGTTTGAGAATGCAGTTACAGACCTGAACCATTTTTCTGAGTTAGTCAACTCGTTATCACGGTTTTTTCTGTCGCTGATATCAGCCATCATATATATAAACGTAAGGTTGTTTTTGAAGATGAACGATGATAATTGTAGTTCAACCCATTTGATTCTTCCGCTTTTGGTTTCAATCCTTACATCTATTTTCTCAGAAAAAGTATTATTGGAATAAGCTGAGTCAATGAATTTTTTAATAAGAATTCTATCTTCAGGAACTGCCAGTTTAAAAGGAGATATTATTTCAGAAGTAATTTCTTTAATAGAAAACCCTGTTAATTCTGACATTTTTTCGTTAGTAAACAAAACAACGTCATCTTGTATAATCTGAATTGAGTTTTGAATATTGTCAGTAAAGTTGAGAAGCAGGTTTTGCTCGTTTCTTATCGAAATTTCTTCTTGTTTGAGAGATGTAATATCCTGAAAAGTTCCTTTGTAGCCCATAAGTACATTCTCACTGTTCTTTATTGGACGTGATTTTGATATTATAAACCTGGTTTGGTTGTTAAAAAGTATCCTGAAAACAGTATCTGTACTTGTTGATTGCTGAGATGAAATAAACTGTGAGATAAAATTCTTTCGGTCTTCCGGGTGAATAAGTATTTCCAGCTGTCTCATCGATAATTGTTCAACACCTTCATATCCAAAAATGCTAAACGTTTGTTTTGATCCGCTGATAATCATATTTCTGAGATCAACAATCCAGTATCCTATCTTAGAAATTTCTGATGCAATATTGAATTCATTCTTTTCGGCAATGAGTTTTTCCTCAAGCACTTTTTGTTTCGTAATATCAATATGAGTACCAATAAATCTTTCAGGTTTTCCGCTAATATTGAAAGAAACAACTTTACCGGAAGAACGGATCCATTTATATGTACCGTTTTTGCATCTCATCCTGAATTCGATTAGAAAATTTTCAACTCTGGCCGACAGATAGTCATCTATTAAGTTATATAAATTAGAAACATCGTCGGGATGAATTCTGCTTTCGTATTCTTCAAATTTATTTGGAATTTCATTGTTTTCATATCCGATTATTGACTTCCATCCTGCAGAAAAATATATTTCATTTGTAATTACATTCCAATCCCATACACCAATCGAACTAATTTCAAGAGATAGTTTCCATCTTTGTTCTTTGCTTTTTAAAGCGTCCTGGCTTTCTTTTTGATGACTTATGTCTCTTACAATAGCCTGTACTACTTTTTCATTTCCAAATGTTATTGGAGATAGTTTAATGTCAGCAGTGAACAGCGAGCCGTCGTTTTTCTGAAAAATCCATTCAAATTGCAGTTGTTTTCCCATGAATGAATTTTGAATGTATTCAACAGCCTTGGTTCTGGAGTCTTCGCCGTCAGTCTGTTTGCCGGGCGAAAGATTCCAAAGTGTTTTATTGATTAGGTCTTCGTTTTTTATTTTAAACAGTGAAACAGATTTTTGATTGAAATCAATAATTCTGTAATTCTTGATAATTAAAATTGCATCATTGGAGTAATTAAAAAGTTGTTTAAATTTCTCTTCGCTTCTTACCAGATTTTCCTGTGCAATTATTCTTTCGGTTATATCTCTGACAGATCCAACATAAACTTTACGACCACTCCAGTTAAAATAAGAAAGAACTATTTCAACCGGGAATTTTGTTTGATCTTTTTTAATGCATATTTCATTTAAGAGGAGAGGCTTATGTTCGAAAATTTCTTTTTCGATTTTTTCAGGGGAAGCAGAAATATCAGAAAATGATAATTTTAGCAGTTCGTTTTTTGAATACCCTAACATTTTACAAGCGATTGGATTTACATCAATGATTTTTCCTGATGTAAAATCAATCATTAAAATGGCATCACTTCCAATAGAAAAAATTTGTCTGTATTTTTCTTCGCTTTCTCTAAGAGAACTATCGGCTTCAACCATTAATGATACATCCCTGAATATCGCAGCAAGAATATTATCATGAATTGTATAAATCAAAACATCATAGAAACCATCAAGACTTTGAATGAAAAGTCTGTCCTGTTGAGGTTGAGCTGCAATAGAAGTAAGGCTAAGCAATGGATTTAACTGGTTAAACAGACTGTGTTGACCCGAAAGTTTAGTATTTATAATATCATCCTTTTTTAAGCCAAATTTTAGTTCATAAGCAGGATTGACCTCTTTGTACAGATAGTCTGTGATTGTTGAATTATAGTCCTTAATTGTTTCAAAAACAACGAATATGTCAGTGATATTATCGTATAAATTACGAAATAGTTTTTCGCTTTCAGTGAGCGACTCTACCCTGAAATGTGTTTCTGTATTATCAGTAACGGTTCCTGTAATATTTAGAGGATTATTATTTTCATCTTTATCAATGAGTACTTTTATTGATAGATATTTAATGCTTCCATCGGGGACAACTATCCTGATGTTGAAGTTTTTAAATCTTTCTTCAAAAAGCATCTTCTCGAAAGATTGAATGAATTTATCCTTATCATCGGGATGAATAAAATCAACTACCGATTTATAATCAAGAATTCTGTTTTTAGGGTTTAATTCAAATATTTTGTATGCTTCTTCAGAGCATAAGAGGTTATAATCTTTGAAAGAAAAGCTCCAGTAAGCTAAGTTTGATATAGATTTTGCCTTTTGAAAGACAGAAGATTCAAAATCAAAAACAGTTTTTTTAAGTGCAAGTTCATTTCTGAGCTCTTCAATTTGCTGTTTAAGAATTTGATTTTCTTGAATTAATGAATTAGTATCTGAAAGATTATCTTTATTAAAGTTGTTACTCATCGATTTTTTAATTGAGTGCTAAAAGTTACGACTTTTTAGTAAAAAACAAATAATTTACTTTAAACTGTAATTAATTAGTGCTTTTTCTTACAAATCAACATGGATGTAAAAGCTAATGACATTAAAAGATTCTGTTATCTTTGTAGCTTACTTTTTAAAGAGATTCAAAGTTCTTACAAACACAAAAGAATATGAAAATTGCACTGATAGGATATGGCAGAATGGGACATGAGATTGAGAATATTGCCTTATCACGCGGCCATGAAATAGTTTTAACAATAGACATTAATAATTCAGCTGAGTTTACTCATGAAAATTTAATAAAGGCAGATGTTGCTATCGCTTTTACTGTTCCTGAGTCAGCAGTTGAATGTTTTTTAAAATGTTTTGACAGCGGAATCCCGGTTGTTAGCGGTACAACAGGTTGGATAGACAAATGGGACGATGTTGTTTCGTATTGCAATGAAAAAAACGCTGCATTTTTCTACTCATCGAATTTCAGTCTTGGTGTAAATATATTTTTTGAATTGAATAAATTATTGGCAAGGTTAATGAAACCTTTTAC
>CAYXJA010000002.1:10682-26059 GCA_964465425.1 uncultured Prolixibacteraceae bacterium
TAAATATATTTTTTGAATTGAATAAATTATTGGCAAGGTTAATGAAACCTTTTACGCAGTATGAAGCCGAGATGATTGAAATCCATCATACAAAAAAACTCGATTCGCCAAGCGGAACTGCGATATCTTTAGCAAAAGATCTTATTTCGGAAAGAGATGACCTTATTGGTTGGGTAAATGAATCTACTCATGGTTCTCATCAGTTAGGTATTGTCTCTGTCAGGGAAGGAGATGTTCCGGGAATCCACACAATAAAATACGATTCAGATGTTGATTCCATTGAAATTACTCATAACGCCAAAAACAGATCAGGTTTTGCTTTTGGAGCTGTACTTGCTGCTGAATTTGTTGTGGGCAAAAAAGGAATCTTTTCAATGAGAGATTTACTGAAGCTTGAAGTATAAAATATTTAAAAAAAGATATTATGAATAAAATTCATATCAACAAATGGGTGAGATTTGCCTTCTGGGGTTTATTGTACCTCCTGTGGGTTATATGGTTAGGTAATTATTGGTTCCTGATAGGACTGGGAATTATATTTGATATATATGTAACGAAGAAAGTTCATTGGGCATTCTGGAAGAAAAAAAACCCGCCCAATGGCAAGCAAACCAAAACTGTTGAATGGATAGATGCTATAATATTTGCAGTTATTGCTGCTTCTTTTATACGCTTGTTTTTTATTGAAGCCTATGTTATTCCAACCTCCTCGATGGAAAAATCAATGATGGTAGGCGATTATCTTTTTGTCAGCAAGGTTTCTTATGGCCCTAAAATGCCTAATACACCGCTTTCTTTTCCATTTGTTCATCAATCGATGCCAATGACTAATTATAAGGTTAACTCTTACGTAGAATGGATTAAAAAGCCTTACAAACGATTGGCAGGATTAAGGAAAATAAAGAATGACGATATTGTTGTATTTAATTTCCCTGAAGGAGATACTGTTGCCCTTAATTTCCCAAGTCAGAATTATTATGAGTTAAGCCGAATATATGGCAGAGACAGAGTGACTTCCGATGAGAGGAATTTTGGCAAAATAGTTTCTCGTCCGGTTGATAAAAAAGAAAACTATATAAAAAGATGTATTGCTATTCCGGGTGACAAGCTGGAAATAATTGACGGTGATGTTTATATTAACGGGAAAATTCAAAAGAGTCTAAACGGTAAACAATATAATTACATTGTTACAACTGACGGTTCTTTGCTTAACACTAAAATTCTCGATAAAATAAAAGTTGCTAATGCCGACCGGGAAATGTACTCAGGCGGAAGATATATTTTCCCGCTTACAGACAAACAAGTTGCTGAATTTAAACAATTAAAGAATGTGAAGTCGGTAGAAAGATTTGTTGCTCCGAAAGGTAATTATGACTCTGCTATATTCCCGCATTCTCCTAATTATCAGTGGAACGTTGATAACTTCGGACCACTCGACATTCCTAAGAAAGGCACAACAGTTAGCATCAATAAGACTAACTGGCCAATCTATGAAAGGATAATTGATGTTTACGAAGAAAATGACGTAAAGATTTCCGGAGAAGATATTTATATCAATGGCGAAAAGTCTTCGCAATATACTTTTAAGCTCGATTATTACTGGATGATGGGTGATAACAGACATAAATCAGCCGATTCAAGATACTGGGGATTTGTGCCTGTAGATCACGTCGTTGGTAGTGCAGCATTTATTTGGATGTCGCTTGACAAGGATAAGAAGTTTCCTTCAAATATCAGGTTTAACAGGATATTCAAAGGAGTGAAATAATTTTAAATGTCTTCAGGGAATAAAATAGCTTTGCTACCCCTGGCATATCTTCCTCCTGTTGGATATTTTTCAATATTGGAAAAATATCCAACAGGAATAAAGATCGAACAATGGGATAGCTATCACAAGCAAACTTACAGAAACAGATGCAGAATATCAGGTGCTAATGGTGTACTTGATTTAGTAATTCCCGTTATTAAAAAAAGTGGTCAAAAAACATTGGTTAAGGATGTTAAGATTGACTATTCAACCCGATGGCAGGCTAATCATTGGAAATCAATAACCTCAGCTTATAATTCATCACCCTTTTTTGAATATTATGCAGATGATTTTGCCTGTTTTTACGAAAAAAAATGGGACTATCTGATTGATTTTAACATTGAAATCCTGATTCAGTTATATGAACTGATGAATATTAAAAGGAACTTTACATTAACTGAAAGCTTTGAAAAAGAAGTTGACGGAGCAGATGATTACAGAGAGATTATATCTCCAAAGATGAAAATCATTTCAAACTTATTACCTTTTGAATTCAAGAATTACCATCAGACTTTTATAGAAAAGTTTGGATTTATTGAAAACCTGAGTATTATCGATCTTTTATTTAATGAAGGTAGGATGTCGGGAGGAATAATAAAAAGCAGCTAAATATTCATTCAATTGTAATTTCCAGACTGTCTAATTCTGAATCTGAGATAGCGGGATTTTTCTTATTAATCAGTTTATCAGTAACCAGCTTGCCACATTTAAAAGCATCGTCTTTTGATTTGAAACGTACAATTCCTGAAACACCGGGAATTACATCCTGATATATGAAGCGATTGGAATCAATATAGACTTCGTATCCCCAGCCTTTTTCATCTACCTGAAATACTTTAAAAGAAACGGAATGTGATTTAATAATATTAGAAGTCCCGGCTGGAGTATAGCCGGGACTTTTTGAATTATGCAGTATTGTAGCAATAATAGTTATGGTCAGGATAATTCCTGTTAAAATGATAACTTTTGTTTTATTAGTCATCAGTATCCTTTTCTAATGAAGGCTGGAATAAATAACAGTCATCAAGGAAGTTAGTTCCGTTACGTCCACCTACGATGTAAATAACATCGTTGATTACGAAATGTCCGGCACCTTCTCTTGTTACATTAGATTCGATACTTGTTTTTTGATTCCATTCTTTTGAAACCGGATCCCATTCGAAAGCAGAAGCAAGAGCAGCTCCTGATTGTGTACCTCCGATAATGTACATTTTGGATTCAGAGAAAGCAAGTACAGCATTGTAGCGCATTACTTCTTTAAGTCCGCCGTTATCTAAATCATCAAGATCATACTCATCATCCCATGTATCAGTAACAGGGTCATATACCCAGAAGTCATTCATTACGGTGCTGTGATTTCCACTAACAACGTAACCTTTATTCTGATATCCTACAGAATTAGCGCTTCTTCTTTTTTCTCCCTGAATAGCGGAAATTTTTGTCCATTCTCCGTTATTGAATTTATAGAAGTCGTTGTAATATTTCTTGCTTAACTGATTGTATCCTGTGCCAACATATACGTCTTCTCCAATAGTAAAAGCTGTAGCCCAGCGCCTTAATCCGCCAGGGAAATCAGCTACCTGTTTCCATTCGTTAGTTGCAGGATCATATTCCCAAAAATCGCCTAAATCATCATCTCCGTCATATCCGAGACCGGCATATCCTTTTGAACTTGTTGAAGCAGAAACACCATATGCTCTTGGAGTTCCCGGAAAATCTTTTACCTGAGTCCATGAATCTTTCTGTGGGTCGTATTTCCAAAAATCTGATAAAAAGTCTTTACCATTTATTCCCATACCCCAATATCCATATCCATTTATTGAAAATGATGTGCCTTCTGAACGGGGGAATCCTTCAAAATATGCTTTTTTTACCCAATTTCCTATCTCGGTAAATTCTGTATCTTCTTCGTCACACGCTAAAAATAAAGAAGTTAAAACAACCAGGATTAATAAATTTTTAAATTTCATTTCTTACTATATTTTATTAAAACTATAAAATGTTTTTTGCTTTCTAAACAGAAAGATTTAATACACTGTTTAATGGTCGACAAATATAGAAATTTTAATGGAATATGATTCCCGCTTTAACATTTTTTAAGAACTTATGTTAAAGAATGTTAAATAAGCAATATTAGATAAAATTAAGTGCTTCCTGAATCTATTTTATTCTTACTTTTGTCGACTATTAGAAATTTGAAAATATATTCACGATTTATGATGAAAATTAAATATTTGATTTTAATCGTTACAGTATTGATCTTTAGTTCCTGTGAATTTACTGATTCTGCATTCAAATATAATGTTGGCAACGATTTCATTGAAAACAATGTCAGAGTTATAATGATTGATACTTTAACTGTAAAAACATATACTACTGCTATTGATTCTATAGCTACTTCACAATCAGAAAGGATACTTGCCGGGCGTTTTAAAAACAAATACGGTATGATTACTTATTGTGAATCTTATTTCAGGCTTGACCCTTCAGGTAGTCAGATTTTTGATGAAACCTCAGTTTTCGATTCAGCTTGTTTTATTCTTAATATTGATGGATTTAATGAAGGTGACACTACTAAATTATGTCAGTTTGAAATATATCGCCTGACAGAAGAAATTGATGTTGACGAAGAAACTGAAATGATTTACAATACACGGCAGTTTAAACATGAAGAACAACCATTGGCCACTTTTTCACTTGACCTGAGCGATGAGGATCTTGATTCTGTCAGTATAAGGTTGTCTGATGTTTTCGGGAAAACTCTTTATGATATGGCATATAATGAAGATGAAGATGATGAAGGAAATATAATACTTGATGATGCTGAAGCATTTAAAGAAATATATAAGGGTTTTGTTATAAAACCGCTCAAAGATAATATTTCCTGTGTGGTTGGTTTTAATGCTGATCCCGACTCATCATTCTGCCCAAGATTAAGGGTTTATTATCATGATAACACCTTTGATGATGATATGAGTTTCGAATTTTCTCTTGAGAAAAATACTCTGTCAGCATCTAATACAAATAATTATTATAGTTCAAACTATATTAAAAATGACTACAGCGAATTTGTAATAAAAGATATACCGACTGATGAAGAAATGACACCTTCTGAGCTAACTAGTAATCTTACATTTCTTCAGGGAGGAACAAATCTTCGGACCAGGATAGAAATTCCTTATATAAACGATCTGTACCATCTTGGAATTGGCTCAATTATTAAAGCTGAAATATGCTTCAGACCTGTTGACGGTACTTTTGAAAACCGTACTGATTTGCCCGACTCTCTTGAAATATATGTTGTTGATGATATTAACAGAAGTTTTGGACAATTATATAAAGTCGGAACATCTGAAAAGACATATTCAGAATTGCATTACAATGAAGTATTTAAACACGATACATATTATTCATTTGATATTTCACAATATCTTGTTGACGAGTACATGGACAGAGGTGACCCCAAATACTCTCTTCAATTATCCTTACCTCAGAAAACAATAAATAATAATGTTACACAGTTAATCTTCGGTGATCAAAATCACCCGACTAATGACCTGACAATGAAAGTTTATATTTCTACTTACAATATAACGGAATAAGCTGATGAATAATCCAAATAAATCTTTTACAATAATCCTGATTTTATTTTTGTTATCAGGGAATTTTTTGCTTGCACAAAATAATACATCATCTCCTTATTCAAAGTTTGGTACCGGTGATCTGAATAATGTTGCATTCGGAAGAAACCTGGCAATTGGAGGTACAGGTTTTGGTATCCGTGATAATCACTTTCTGAATATTAAAAACCCGGCATCAATTACATCTATTGATTCTTTAAATTTCCTTTTCGAAACCGGAGTATTTTATCAATATACCAATACTCAGACATCTGATTTTGAACGCGACTATAATGATGGAAATTTAAGCCATCTTGTATTTGGTCACAGATACACTAACTGGCTTATGGGAGCTTATGGTTTAATGCCATATAGTAACATTGGTTATAATTTCAGAACTGAAGAATCACTTGAAAGTGAAGATAGTAAGGTTTATACCGATTGGATTGGTACAGGAGGTATAAATAAACTTTTTTATAACCTTGGCTATAAGATGACAAAGAATTTTTCTCTTGGTGCTGAAGCTGCTTTTTTCTATGGCCCTTTCAATGAATCAAAGAAAACCTGGGCCTTGGTTCAACCCAATAATTCGACTTATTATTATACAGATACATACTATTACGGTTTTATTTTTAAAGGTGCCTTCCAGTATTCGTTGAATCTTGGAGATAAAGGAACTAATCTTACTATTGGTGGAACAATATCGCCACAACAAAAATTGAGGGGCAAAACAAATATCCGTATTGACCAATATTATGGCGAAGTTTATCTCGATTCAATGTATTACGATGATTTAAGAACTTACCCAATAATTTTACCGTTAACTTACGGTGCTGGGATTGGATTTACATGGAAAGGCAAGTATCTTTTTGCTGCCGATTATGAAAGGGCAGGGTGGAGTGTAAATTCTGACAGGGCATACATAGACCAAACCATATATTCTTTTGGTATCGAAAGATTACCTCGTAATAGCCTTAATTATTTCGACAGATGTTCTTATCGTCTTGGATTCAGATACGATTCAGGATACATTATGTATCGGAAAAACAATATCAGCGATATGCGCTTTACTGCCGGAATAGGATTTCCAATTCAAAAATCAGCTTCTATGATTAACTTATCTGTTGAGGCAGGACGAAAAGGAACAACAAGAATGGGTCTTATTATGGAAGATTATGTGAAATTTACTGTAGCGTTTTCTTTCCAGGATTTATGGTTTATTGAAAGAAAGGTTAACTAATACATTCTTTAAATTTGTTTAGTATTTCCTGATGATCAAAAGCAAGTTCAGGCAGCTTGCCAATTTCAAACCATTTAGCATTTATAGCATCATCTCCGGCAACAGGGCTAAGCTTTTTTTCAGTATGCCCCATGTATACTATTGTTATTGTTCTTCCCCGGGGATCTCTTCCCGGTGTGCCAACAGTACAGAATTGGTTGATTTTAATACCTTCAATGCCTGTTTCTTCTTTCAGCTCCCGTAAACATGCATCTTCCAAATCTTCATCCATATCAATGAATCCGCCCGGTAAAGCCCATAAACCTTTGTAGGGTTCGTTTTTTCTTTCTATCAAGAGTATATGAGTAGCCTTACTTTTTCCTGCTGTAAGTATAATGTCAGTGGTAACTGCAGGACGGGGATATTTGTATGTGTAATTCATTCTTTTATTGATTGATAATTCTCTTCATCAAACGAAGCTGATGAGTATATCTGTGGGTCTCAATATTATATATACCTGCATGGTCAATATTGTCTATTCTTACCTTTCCTGAAGAATGAATGATTTTATGCTTTTCCCAGATAATGCCAACATGAATTATATCCCCGTTTTCATTATCAAAAAAAGCAAGATCACCCGGTAAAGCTTCTTCAACGAAAGAAAAATGCTCTCCAATGCTTGCCTGAACAGAAGCGTCACGCGGAATCTGAATTCCTGCAATTTTATATGCAATCTGAGTGAGTCCTGAACAATCAATCCCTAACGGAGTTCTGCCTCCCCATTGATAAGGTGCATTAAAGTATTTTAAAGCTGCGTTTATTATTTTATTTCTGTGATCGTTGGTTTTATAAAGATTAACTGAATTACCTTCTATGTGATATTCTACGCCTCCAATTTTAAATACTGACTTTCTGGGATTATAATGTGGTAAAGTACTTCCGGAAACCATAAGAAAATTCCTGTAATGATTAACCTGTTGAACAATGTTGAAGATATCACAGGAAACAGGCTGTAGATTTTCAGATAAATATTTAAATTCTTTGGGAGTAATCGGAGTTATCATTTTACGGTCAATCCACCCTTCATATCCGTCATGGTGAAGTTTTATCCTGCACCATTTAGCTTGTTCCTCAATTATTTGGAAATGTTCGCCCAATAACACTTGTGTGCACATTTCACTTTTTTCGGTCGGCTCTGTCCTTACCGGTATGGAACTTAAATCTGAAATACCGTACATTTAAAAAAGAATCTGTTTCAACAATGTTAATACACCAAATATACAAGTTTCATTTAACTGATAAGCTCCATGATATTAAATATTTCCCTATTTTTAAATTTTTAAAAAATAAACAGCACAAAAGACAATACCATGATCATTTCAAAGGGTAGACTAATGGCCTTTTACAGAAAGTCGTATCATACTTTAATCTTTATTTTTACTTTCCTGATGATATACGTGCTTTTACCAAAACAAGGTAAATTCAAGTATGAATTTCAAAAAGGAAGCCCCTGGAGACATGAAAATCTTATAGCTCCATTTGATTTTCCTATTCTTAAGTCAAAAGAAGTTTATGACACTGAAAAAGATAGCCTGCTAAAGCAATATGCACCTTATTTTACTATTGATTTAAGCATCGGAGAAGTTTCATCTGTATCGCTCGAAAAAGATATTGAAAATTTGTCAGAATATAAATTTCTGAACGATCTGTCTGCAAAAGAAAACATTAAGGACAAGATAAAGAATATCTACTTAGACATTTACTCAAAAGGAGTTCTGGATAATTCCATCGAAACCTTTGAGGCTTTAAAAAATAGTGATAAGCTGAATATACTCTCCGATAATTATGCTGCACTTAAAAATGCAGGCGATGTTTTTACATTAAAAAATGCCTACATAGAAATTGAAAGAAAAGTAGAGGAATATTCCTTAGCAAACCCCTCTTTCAAAAAGATTATTGAAAAAATAGACCTAAATAAATATCTGGAGTCGAATCTGACGTATGATAACGGATTGAGTGAGACTCACCTTAATGAAATGGAAGAAAGCCTTTCAAAAACAAGAGGTGTTGTTCCGGCAGGCATCAGGATTATATCGCAGGGGGATATTGTCAGTAGTGAGAATTATCAGATTCTTGAATCTCTTAAATATGCTTTTGAAAAGAACAAATCATACGGAGGATGGCTCTCATTGAACATTCTTGGCAATATGCTGATTATTTTTGTTTTACTTTTAGTATTAGTTCTGTACCTGAGAAATTTTAATGAAAAGCTTTTCTGGAGAAAAAGAAACTTCACGTTGATATTTCTTACCATGCTGCTGATGTTTGTCCTGGCCAGGATTTTATATAATGATGACTACTGGAGCTTTTACATTATCCCTGTTTGTATCCTGCCTATTGTTATCAGAACTTTTCTTGGAACCAAACCATCAATACCTGTTCATGTAATTACTGTTCTAATTATTGGTTTTCTTGCACCTAACAGCTTTGAATATGTTCTTATTCAAATGGTCACAGGAATTGTTGCTGTTGTTAGTTTGTACAGGCTTCACCGCAGAGGACATTTGGTAATTTCTGCATTCTACATAACTTTATGTTACCTCATTTTGTTCTTTGGTTTTGAATTTGCCAAAGAAGGCCGGATTGAAAATGTTGAATGGAGCCAGTTCAAATGGTTTATTGGCAATGGTATGCTTATACTTATTACCTATCCTTTAATTTTCATCTACGAGAAAGTATTTGGCTTTATTTCTGATGTTACACTTATGGAATTGTCAGATACTAATCATCCTCTTTTAAGAAAACTTGCAGAAGAGGCTCCCGGTACATTTCAACATTCAATGCAGGTGGCAAACCTTGCTGAAGCAGCCGTATTAAAAGTGGGAGGAAATCCGATGCTTGTCAGGACAGGCGCTTTATACCATGACGTTGGTAAAATTCTTAATTCCAATTATTTTATTGAAAACCAAATGGCAGGACAGAACCCTCATGAAAAGATGTCCTACGAAAAAAGTGCAGAAAAAATTATCGACCATGTTAAGGAAGGGGTTATATTTGCCAACAAGCATAAGATTCCGGCTGCAATTGTTGAATTTATTAAAACTCATCACGGAACAAGCCTTGCAGGTTATTTTTATACAAAATACCTAAAGGATAATCCTGGAGGAGAAATTGATATTAAAAGCTTTACTTACCCCGGACCTAATCCTATTACCAGAGAAACAGCTATTGTTATGCTGGCCGATGGTGTTGAAGCTGCCAGCAGAAGCCTGCCTGAAAAGAATGCTGATACATTGATGAATATTGTGAATAAGATAATTGACGGAAAAATAAATAATCGTGAACTTGAAGATGCTCCTCTGACATTCAGGGATATTAGGACTATAAAGGAAATATTTTTTGAAAAACTGAAAAACATTTATCATGTCAGAATTCAATATCCCAAATAATGATTCATGAATTCATATGCGAATACCTTAATTGATTTAATTTAAACGTATTGAACTAAGTATATCAACATAAATTAAAATTTTAAATAGTGGCAAAAATATTTGTATTAGCGTGTGCCTGCTGTGGTGGGGCACCTGAAAACAAAGCCGGACTTTCAAGGTCAGCTTTTAGTAAAGTAGTAGATGGTAAAAATGTTTCCCTTTGGACATTAGTCAATAAAAACGGAATGGAAATGACTGTTACTAATTATGGAGGTAAAGTCGTTTCGCTTATGGTGCCCGATAAAAATGGCAAACTTGTTGACGTTGTAACAGGGTATAATTGCATTGATGATTTCCTGAAATCAGGAGAAATTTATTTTGGTGCAACAATCGGCCGTTATGGAAACAGAATTGCAAATGGCAAATTTTCAATTGATGGTATTGAATACCCTCTTGCCACAAACAACGGTCCGAATAATCTTCACGGTGGTGTTAAAGGTTTTCATGCTGTTGTCTGGGATGCTCAACAAATAGATAAAAGCACTCTTGAATTGACTTATCTGGCCAAAGATGGTGAAGAAGGCTTTCCGGGAAACCTGAACGTAAAGGTTGTTTATAAGATTACTGATGATAATGAATTTACCATTGAATATTATGCAGTAACTGATAAAAAAACTGTTTGTAATATGACAAACCATGCTTATTTCAATCTTTCAGGAGAAGGATCAGAAACTGCAATGGACCACATACTTCAAATAAATGCTGATGGTTTTACTCCTTCAAATTCTGACCTTATTCCCCTTGGAAATATTGAATCAGTGGAAGGAACTCCAATGGATTTCAGAAAACCTGAAGTAATTGGCTCAAGAATAAATGAAGATTACGAACCTTTGAAGTTTGGCTACGGCTATGACCATAATTTTGTTGTCAACAAGAAAGAAGGAGAGGTCGCTCATGCTGCTACTCTTGTTTCTCCGGTAACAGGAATTAAAATGGAAGTATTTTCTGACCAACCGGGAATTCAATTGTATTCTGGCAACTGGATGAATGGTAGTGAAATTGGCAAATCCGGCAAGGCATACAAATACAGAGCAGCAGTTTGTCTTGAAACACAGCATTTCCCTGATTCACCAAATCAGCCTCAGTTTCCGTCAACCTTACTTGAACCGGGACAAACATACAGACATACAACAATTCATAAATTCTCGATAGAATAACCTCGCTTTTGTCTTTATTTTAATCAATTATGATAATATTTTAAGAAGTTGTTGTTTTAATTTAGAAACAGAATTACTTATATTTGATAAATATTTCATTACAAGCCTTTAAGAATCTGAAAACAAACAAATAACTAAAATACAACTAATTATGAAAACTTTTCTTTTTAAAGCTGTTTGCATCTCAGCAGCTGTCCTTATTTCACTTTCAGGATGTAATAACGCAAGCAAGAAAAAAATGACTACTTCTGATGGTAAAGACGCTATTGTTGAAGTAGGAGTTTTTGATCCGGTTAAAATGAAAGACCAGATTGTTGAAACAATAAATAAATTTCCTTCCGAAAAAGAATTGGTTGATTTATTAAACGATGCTGGTGCATCTTATATTTATGACCTTACTCTTTCAACCGACCTTTATCCTAAAATGCTTACACAAAACCAACTAGCACTTGGTAGCGGTATGTATTTATTCGATTGGATTTATTCATTGAACTACAAAAGAAATGATAAAGCTGCTGCATTTGGTCAACTATTACTTGATATAAGAGAAAAAGCAGGGTTAAAAGATAAATTGACTTTCAATGATAATTTCTATGACAGAATTCAAAAGAATGCTGAAAACAAAGACTCTGTTGATATTCTTGTTACTAATGCAATAAATAAGATTTCTCAGAAACTTTCTGAAGAAGAAAATCCTCTCTTTTATTCACTTGCTGCTATCGGAATGAATATTGAAGCTTTACATGTTTCTTTCCAGCTTGCTGCTTTGGCAACAGATAATTCAAAACTTCTTGACCTGATTAGTCGTCAAAAAGAACGTGTTGCTACTCTTTATTCTTTGCTTGAACTTATGTCGGGCGACGAAACTATCAAACCTATTTATGAAGATCTTAAGCCTATTAATCAGGCTATTCAGGAAAATGAATTTATCAATGCCGATAAACTGAATGAACTTGCTCCTAAAATTGAAGCTTTAAGGAATAAGCTTATTTCGTAATTCTAACCAGGGTAAAAGCCTTGGAATGATATAATTATTAAAGACCGGGGCGGATTATATTTATATTTATTTTATAAGTAATCCGCCCTTGTTATTACCTAAAACTCTTATTTTCACTTCAAGTTACTAATCGAAATGAACGAAACTACCCTAAATGCTCTGATCAACCTGTTCGCCTTATTTTCTTCAATAAGCGAATCAAAAAAGGAAGATGCAGTTCGTGTTTTTTCTATGTACCTTCAGCTTCATCTTGGTATTTCTTCTTCACAGGAATATTTGCAGCTCTTCGAAGAACTCCTTGATCTTTACGGTACTGACGGCGAACAGCTTATCCCGGTTGATCTGAATCAGCAAGCCCAGACTGTCAGCCGCAACATCAAGAGCCGCCTTCAAAAAGAAGAACAAATTATGGTTTTCCTTCGTTTCCTTGAACTTGCAAAATCAGGAAATACTCAAAAAGCAGAAAATCTTTTTAAAATACTGGCTGAAGTATTTGAAATCGATGACAGGGAATACCAAAAGTTTCGTCAGTTCATTTTCAGTGAAGGCCATTCAGATATTACTTCTGAAGGTTTTCTGCTGATTAATAACCGGGAAGAATGTTCAAATAAGAATATCAGACATCTCTTTGAGAAAAATATCAACGGAGAACTATTGTTCCTTCATTCTCAATTAATTGGACATTTCATTTTTATCCTTAAAGGAAACGAAGAGCTTACTCTCGAAGGGAATCCAATTATTCCTGATAGATTTTATGCTTTCAAAGAAGGTGGCATAATAAGAGGAGCAAGAATTTCACCTGTTTATTATATCGATATAGTTTCCGGATTCTTAAACAAAAAGGAAGCCTTTCATTTTACCTTTTCCGGTGAAGAAATAGAGTTCAAATTTAAAAATAGCGAAAACGGTCTCTACCGCTTTTCTTTTTCTGAAAGCTCAGGCCAGCTGGTCGCTATTATGGGTGGAAGCGGTGTTGGTAAATCTACGCTTCTGAATATTCTTAACGGAAATATTCCTGTTCAACACGGCTCTGTTAAAATCAATCAAAAAGATATCCACAAGGATAAAAAGGAAATTGAAGGATTAATTGGTTTTGTACCTCAGGATGACCTTCTTTTTGAAGACCTTACAGTAAGGGAAAACTTATTCTACAACGCCTGCCTTTGTTTCGATGATTTATCTCCTGAGGAAATTGACAAAAAGGTAGACCAGACGCTCATTGAACTTGAGCTCTATAATTTTAAAGACCTTAAGGTTGGTAGTCCCCTTAAAAAGACTATCAGCGGCGGACAACGCAAACGTCTTAATGTTGCAATGGAGCTTATAAGGGAACCTGCAATCCTGTTTGTCGATGAACCTACTTCAGGTCTTTCTTCCACCGATTCAGAAAAAATAATGCTTCTCCTGAAGCAACAAGCCCGAAAGGGAAAACTTATAATGGTCAACATTCATCAGCCCTCATCCATGATATTCAAGCTCTTTGATAAGCTTTGGATAATGGACAAAGGAGGAAGACCAATCTATACAGGTAACCCCCTCGATGCTATCATATATTTCAAGAAAGAAGTTAATCATATCAATTCTGATGTATGTGAATGTATCAACTGCGGGAATGTAAATCCTGAACAGGTACTTGAAATTGTTGAAACAAAGATGATTGACAGTTCCGGTAATTTCACCAACAAACGTCGCTTTTCTCCTGAATACTGGTACTCCTTATATACTGAAAGGAATAATTCAAAAAATAAAAAGCAAGATATCTCCCCGGAAACCCTGCCTCCGATTGGCTCCAAAAAACCGGGTGTGCTAAAACAATTTTCAATATTTTTTCAGCGAAACTTCAGAATTAAAACAACCGACCTGCAATATATCCTGATTAATCTCTTTGAAGCTGCCATATTAGCTGCTATCGTTGGATATTTTACACGATTTGCCGAAGGGGATAAATATGTGTTCTTTGAAAACAAAAGCCTTATTTCGTATCTTTTTATGGCCATTGTGGTCGTCTTGTTTATAGGTATGAGTATAAGTGCCGAAGAAATAATCAAAGACCGGAAGATTCTTCAGCGTGAACGCTTCCTGAACCTAAGCCGCCTGAGTTATCTGAACTCTAAAATATTGTTTCTGTTCCTTCTTTCTGCCTTTCAAACATTAAGCTTTGTTCTTGTTGGAAATCTGATACTTGGAATTCACAGCATGACCTTAGCCTACTGGCTGATTTTGTTTTCTGTTGCTTTCTTTTCCAATCTCCTTGGATTAAACATATCTTCTGCTTTTGACTCAGTGGTAACTATTTATATCCTGATACCATTATTACTCATTCCTCAGATATTGCTTTGTGGGGTTATAGTGAAATTTGATGACCTTCAAAACAAACTGGCTGATAAAGATGCAGTTCCTTTTGTCGGCGATGTTATGGTTTCCCGTTGGGCCTTCGAAGCTATGGCTGTCGAGCAATACAAAAACAACCCTTACATGGCCGATTTCTTTGAAATGGAAAAGGAAATGGGTAATGCAAGATACAGAACTGATGTCCTTATAACAGAGTTGGTTGGCCAGACAGATCTTGTTGCCGGATGGCAAAAACAAAATAAA
The DNA here is from genome assembly GCA_964465425.1 of uncultured Prolixibacteraceae bacterium. Classification (GTDB taxonomy): domain Bacteria; phylum Bacteroidota; class Bacteroidia; order Bacteroidales; family Prolixibacteraceae; genus CAYMTR01. Next base: position 25,569 of record CAYXJA010000002.1, read on the forward strand.
CCTCAATCTGATATTTCCGGAAAGATAAATATTATCAGAAATGAAGTTATTGAACTCGACAATGAAGGAGCAATACCTGAATTTCAATTCACTGATCAGATAGCTCCGGGCAAGTTTAATGATGATGTTATTAAAAAGACCAAGGAACACCTTGAATCGCTTAAGTCGTTTTACTCATCTGAATATAAAAGAGTCAGGAAGGATAATGATAATCTGATAAACAGTATCAGAAAAGAAAAGGGAGCCGATTTCCTGTATGATCAGAAGATGAAATATCATAACAAATCGCTTGAAGAGCTTGTGTTAAATACTACTGTAAAAGAGGTTTACCGCGAAACATCAAACGGGATAATGCAAAAGGTTGCCCCGATTTACAAGAAGCCCGACTTTAATAATGGAAGATCGCACTTCCTGTCATCAGAAAAAGTCATTTTTGGTAAACCTATTAGCACCCTTTGGTTCAATGTAGGGATTATCTGGCTGATGTGCAT
>CAYXJA010000003.1:0-2355 GCA_964465425.1 uncultured Prolixibacteraceae bacterium
TTCAAAAAAAAGAGGCTCAAAAAAGAGCCTCTTCATTCGTTGGTCATTATAGTTATTCCTTTTTCTTGGGTTGATCGCCCGCGATGGAATCTCTCATATTTGTATCCGATTCAATATTTTTAAATTTCATATAGTCCATAATACCAAGGTGGCCTGAACGAAAAGCTTCAGAAATTGCAAGAGGAATCTGAGCTTCAGCTTCAATAACTTTTGCTCTTGCTTCCTGGGCTTTGGCTTTCATTTCCTGTTCTACAGCTACAGCCATTGCTCTTCTTTCTTCAGCTTTTGCCTGTGCAATATTTTTATCAGCTTCAGCCTGATCCATTTGTAAATATGCTCCAATATTCTTTCCTATATCAATATCAGCAATATCAATCGAAAGAATTTCAAAAGCTGTTCCGGCATCGAGACCCTTTTCAAGCACTACTTTAGAAATAGAATCAGGGTTTTCGAGCACAGATTTATGTGATTGTGAAGATCCGATAGAAGATACTATACCTTCTCCAACGCGGGCAAGAACAGTTTCTTCGCCAGCACCTCCTACTAATTGTTTGATGCTTGCGCGAACAGTTACTCTGGCCTTACATATAAGCTGAATACCATCTTTTGCAACTGCAGAAACAGGAGGAGTGTTTATTACTTTTGGATTAACAGACATTCGAACAGCTTCAAGAACATCTCTTCCTGCAAGGTCAATGGCAGTAGCCATTTTGAAGGAAAGGTCAATATTGGCTTTTTCAGCTGACACTAAAGCATGTACAACATTTTCAACATGACCTCCGGCAAGGAAATGTGCTTCAAGCTCATCTCTTTTAACAAAGCCGAGGCCTGCTTTATGTGCTTCAATCATAGCACGAACTATTGTGCCCGGGGGAACCTTTCTGAAACGCATCAGGAATAATTGCAATAAAGAAATTCTAACTCCTGATACTAATGCTGAAAACCATATTCCTATAGGGACAAAATATAGTAGGATAAACAGCAAAATAATTGCACCGATAATAATCAGCAATGATGTTAATTGAATAATCATGATTTATTATTTAATTGGTTCGATAATAACATTATTTCCTTCGATTTTTAAGACTTTTATTTTAGTCTTTGGATCAACAAATGAACCGGTAGTTCTGACTTCAAGAGTAATGCCGTTTATTTTAGCTTTACCGGCTGGAGCTAACCTGCCTATTGTTTCACCTATGTCACCCGGTTTGATTAAATTTTCATCAACATTTTTAACCTTGCCGTCTATGTCAGTTTCTAACATCATAGGTTTTACGGCTTTACTTTTAAAAATCAAGTAAAGAAATAGAGGTACTAAAATTAGTATTATAGATAAAGTAAGTATTCCAATAAAAGTCCCGTAAAATTTGAATGCAAGAATTACACAAATTACAAATGATATTAGACAACCAATACCGGCAACAGATATTCCGGGTATTAGGAGAAATTCCACAATCAGAAGTACAATGCCAAGAATAAATAATAATAAGAGAGTAATAATTTTCATTTGCTATTGATTTATTGTTGCGTTTAGTTCTTTCTTAACCAAGGCATTTCGCAAAGGTATTAAATCTTTATATTTTCCGATTTTAACATCACATTGGCCTTTGTAATGAATAATTAAAGTGCATTGCGAAGCCTGTAAATTAGTATGATGACAGATTTCCATTAGTGCATCAATTACATAATCAAAGGTGTGAATTTCATCGTTGAAGAGTAATAGATGACAATTATTTTCTGAATCAGTTAAATTTTCAGAAAAGGGATCTGATTTAAATTTTTCTTTAGTCATTATTTCAAATACTGTTTTGCCTCACTGAATGATAATTTTTTTCCATCTTTAAAGATAATAATAAAAGCGTCTTTTACACTTTCTTTTCTGATTTGGTCTTGTAGTTTTACAGCATCTTTAAAATTGTCGACTTCTCCGATAGTGTAAAAAGTGACTCCTTTTTCATCAGTGTAATTATCAATTTTTCTTAAAACAGATAATTTTTTAAATAATGCTTTTGAAACAGGAGGAAGTTCAGTTTTAAAAGCTCCTATTTGAATTTTGTATATAATTTCATTGGAGTGTTTCCTTTCTTCACTATCCTTAATATCAGGTTTAATTATTGTCGAATCAGTTTTATTTGTTTCTCGAAGAGCGATGCTGTCAACTTTTTCAAATTCATCATCTTCGGATTTCGTAATATTTCTAATTCTTTCGATTTCGGCATTTATGATTGAATCATTTTCTTTTTTGAGTTTAAGTATTTCAGACATTTCTTTGTTCAACCAATAATGACTTTCTGCTTCTCTCGATTTATTGTATTGTAAATCGATTGCTTTCTTTAATTCGTATATCTCTTTTTC
>CAYXJA010000003.1:2455-10552 GCA_964465425.1 uncultured Prolixibacteraceae bacterium
AAATCTCTTTTTTCAAAAGGATTTATTCTTTTGGATGCCATAGAAATGAGATCCTTAACCTTTGTTTCTTTTATTTCTTTTAACTTCCCATTGTTTCTAAACATTTGGTAATATGCTGATGCCAGTTCAAACTTATTCAAAGCATGATAGTTTTTTGCCAAATAAAAATTTACATTTAAAGGTGCGTCTCCTTTTGATGCATTCAGTAGCAAACGGGTAACCTCAGGACTGTAATTTTGAGTTTCAACAAGACAAACTCCAAGAAAATAAGAGAGGTTTTTATTCTCAGGTAATTTTTCGTAAGCTTCTTTGAAGAAAGGTAGTGCTTCTGAATAATTTTTAGATTCAAAAAGAATTATCGCTTTTTCGTTGCCATTTTGCCCTGAAGTATTGATTGTAATTAAAATGCAAACAATTATGGATAAGAAAGTGTTTATAAGATTTAAATTGAATTTCGCCATTATTAATGAGTATGATTTGTTAAATTTAATAAATGTATTTTGTAATTAGAATTATAAATATTGGTTTTGGATAAATTTATCGATAAATAAATAAATTTTTAAAAAATATCAAATATGAATAAACTTAAAATAGGTGACTTGGCACCAGATTTTTCTAGTGTTAATCAAAAAGAAGTTGAAATTTCACTGTCAGATTTCAAAGGAAAGAAAGTTATTTTATACTTTTACCCCAAGGATAACACCTCCGGATGTACTGCAGAAGCCTGCAATCTTAATGATAATTATCAGATGTGGATTAGTAAAGGTTTCGAAGTTATTGGAGTAAGTCCGGATAGTAGTTCTTCTCATAAAAAGTTTGCTGATAAATATAACTTAGGATTTAATCTTATTGCAGATACCGAAAAGATGATTCTTGAATTATATGGAGTTTGGGGTGAGAAAATGATGTATGGGAAACCTTATATGGGAGTATTGAGAACTACCTTTGTTATAGATGAGAATGGATATATAGTTGAAATATTTGATAAGGTTGATACAAAAAACCATACTGAACAAATTCTAAAAAAAATTTAAATAATGGATGAAGAAAAATCAAAAATCAACAAGGAAAAGCTAAAAGCCCTTCAGCTTACCATGGAAAAGATTGACAAATCTTATGGTAAGGGATCTATAATGAGAATGGGGGATAAACCTATTGAAGATGTGCCTGCAATTTCTTCAGGTTCCATCGGACTTGATGCTGCTATGGGTATTGGAGGATATCCTAAAGGAAGAATAATTGAGATATTTGGACCTGAATCATCAGGAAAAACTACACTGGCTATTCATGCAATTGCAGAAGCACAGAAATCTGGTGGGATAGCAGCAATAATTGATGCCGAGCATGCTTTTGATCCCACTTATGCTAAGAAACTGGGTGTTGATACTGATGAACTGTTGATTTCACAACCAGATAACGGTGAACAAGCTCTGGAAATTGCTGATAACCTTATTCGTTCAGGAGCGATTGATATAATCGTTATTGATTCTGTAGCTGCTCTTACACCAAAGGCAGAAATAGAAGGGGATATGGGTGATTCCAAGATGGGATTGCAGGCACGATTAATGTCGCAGGCCTTAAGAAAACTTACTGCAAATATTAATAAAACAAGGACCTGTTGTATTTTTATAAATCAGCTTCGTGAGAAGATAGGTGTCATGTTTGGTAATCCCGAAACAACTACCGGAGGAAACGCACTTAAGTTTTATGCGTCTGTTAGATTGGATATCAGAAAAATTGGTCAGGTCAAAGATGGTGAAGAAGCACTTGGAAACCACACAAGAGTTAAAGTTGTTAAAAATAAAGTTGCTCCTCCTTTTAAAAAGGCTGAATTTGATATCATGTTCGGAGAAGGAATTTCAAAAACTGGTGAGATTGTTGATTTGGGTGTGGAAATGAATATTATTAAAAAGAGTGGTTCATGGTTCAGTTATGGTGAAACTAAACTTGGGCAGGGAAGAGAAGCTGTTAAAAACTTGATGAAGGATAATCCGGAATTAGCCGGAGAACTTGAAGCTAAAATCTTTGAATCATTTAAGACGACAGGATTAGCTACGGAATCGTAGTTGATTAATAAAATATTATTACTTAGCTATCTTTCCGGGTAAAATTATTTAAATCCGGAAAGATTTTTTTTATTAGTAAAATCATAAAAATTATTAAAAATGAAGGTATTGAAATTTGGCGGAACTTCAGTGGGCAGTGTAGAAAACCTACTGAAAGTTAAAGAGATTGTAGAAAGTCAAAATGATGACATAGTTGTAATTGTTTCTGCTTTTGGTGGAATAACAGATAAAATTCTATCAATGGCAAAAACAGCTGCAACCACAAATACCTTCACTGAAACCGATATGATAGAAGTCACAACCCGCCATTTGACTGCTATTGATGAACTAATAACATCAGAAATAAAAGTAGAGGTAAAAAATAAAGTAATAGAAAAATTAGATGAACTAAGTGGATTAATAAAAGGGGTTTCACTTATTGGTGAACTTACAGACAAAACATTAGACCGGATAGGAGGGATGGGAGAAGTTCTTTCTTCTACAATAATTGCACCTTTTCTTAATGCCAGATGGATTGATAGCAGTAAATTGATTAAGACAGATAGTGTTTTTTTAAAAGCTACTGTTGATTATAATACTACGAACCAACTAATTGTCGAAAAGTTTTCAGATTTTCATGGAGTAGCAGTTGCTCCCGGATTCATTTCTTCTAACCAGAAAGGTGAATTGACTACTTTGGGAAGAGGAGGTTCTGATTATTCTGCTGCTATTTATGCAGCCGCTCTTAATGCTGATTCACTTGAAATATGGACAGATGTTGATGGTTTTATGACTGCCGATCCAAGAGTAATTCGAAAGGCGTATACTATTGATTACCTTACATATTCAGAGGCAATGGAATTATCCCATTTTGGAGCTAAAGTTATATATCCACCAACTATTTTACCTGTTTGCCGAAAGAAAATTCCTATATGGATAAAGAATACCACTCGGCCTGCTGAAGCAGGTACACTTATTGGGTATGAAAAAAGAAATGGCACAAAAAATATTATAAAGGGTATATCCTCAATTTCTGACATTTCACTTTTAACTTTACAGGGTGCAGGTATGGTTGGTGTGACTGGTATTTCAATGAGGTTATTTACTTCTCTTGCTAAAGAAAATATTAATGTGATTCTTATTTCACAGGCTTCATCTGAAAATTCAATATCAGTTGCAGTCCACGGTTCTTTTGCTGAAAAAGCGGAGGAAGCTATCAATCGTGATTTTCATTTTGAAATTGAAAATGGATTGGTTAATGGAGTTAAAGTTGAGTCGGACCTGTCAATAGTAGCCGTTGTTGGTGAAAATATGAAAGAAAGTACAGGCATTGCTGGTAAACTATTTAATATTATTGGAAAAAATGGTATTAATGTCAGAGCAATAGCTCAGGGTGCATCTGAATTAAATATTTCATGGGTTGTTAAAAATTCAGATCTACGAAAAACATTAAATGTAGTTCATGAAGGTTTTTTCCTTACTACTTATAAAGAGTTAAATCTTTTTCTTATAGGGATAGGTACTGTTGGTGGCAATTTTATAAATCAGCTCAAACAACAGCAAGAGAATTTGTTTGTAAATAAGCGTTTAAAACTAAAACTAGTTGGTGTTGCTAACAGTAAAAGAATGCTTTTCAAAAGGGATGGAATTGATCTCGATAACTATAAAACCATTCTAAAAGAATCAGATCAGAGTTCTGATTTTAAAGAATATGTTGACACAATGATTAAAATGAATATTTTTAATTCTGTTTTTATTGATTGTACTGCAAATGAGAATTTGGCAGAGTATTATCAAGAAATTCTTGAATCAAGTATTTCAATTGTTGCTGCTAATAAAGTTGCTGCTTCATCTGCATATTCCAATTATAAAATCTTGAAAGATACCGCTGTTAAAAAAGGGATTAAGTTTTATTTTGAAACAAATGTAGGAGCAGGATTGCCAATTTTATCGACATTAAAAGATTTAATAAATAGTGGTGATCAGGTACTTAAGATTGAAGCTGTTTTGTCAGGAACTATTAATTTTATATTTAATTCTTTAAGTAATGAAATTACTTTTAGTAAGGCAGTAGGGATGGCTAAAGATATGGGATTTTCAGAACCTGATCCGAGGGTTGATTTGAGTGGAAAGGATGTTGTTCGTAAAATATTAATTTTAGCACGGGAAGCCGGATATGAAATTGAAGAAGATCAAGTAAAGGTAGAAACGTTCATCCCGGAAAAATTATTCGAAGGTACAATTGAGGATTTTTGGAGTGGAATTCAAAAGCTTGATTCTCGTTTTGAAGAAGAAAGGGTTAAAATCGAAAAGGAAAACAAGAAGTTAAGGTTCATAGCTACTTTTGAACCTCAAAATTCAAATGTGTCTCTTAAAACTGTTGATAGAAGTTCTCCATTCTTTGATCTGGAAGGGAGTAATAATGTTATTCTTATTACAACAGAAAGATATAATGAATATCCAATGCAAATAAAGGGTTATGGTGCCGGAGCAGATGTAACAGCTGCTGGTGTTTTTGCAGATATTATCAGAATCGCAAATATTTAATTCCAGTCATATGAAAAAAATAAATTTAGAAATTAGAATTCTGGTTATCATATTAATATTCCTATCGTTTTCTGCTGCTTGTACAAAAGATGACAATATCGAAAATGAAAATGAAAATTCGCCTGTTTTAGTTCAGGTATCAGTAATAGATGCTTTATTACAAGGTATTTTTGAGGGAATTATTCCTGTTGGAGATCTAAAATATCTTGGGGACATTGGAATTGGGACTTTTGATAAACTTGATGGGGAAATGATAATGTATAATGATACTATTTATCAGGTTGTTTACTCCGGAGAAGTGAAAATTCCTTCTGATGATATAAAAACTCCTTTTGCATCAGTTTGTAAGTGGGAAACAAACAGCACCTTTGTATTAGAAGGATTCAATTTCGATTCTTTAAAGACTAATTTTGATGATTTCTTCCCGACAGCTAATATTTTTTATGGAATAAAAATGAAAGGGAAATTTAATTATATGAAGACTAGAATTGTCGAACCAAATAAACCATTAGGAGAAGCAGCTGCTAATCAGCATGAATTTGAATTCAGAAATACAGATGGAATTATTGTTGGTTTCTTTTGTCCTGATTATGTTAATGGAATTAATGCTACTGGTTTTCATCTCCATTTCTTAAGTGGAGACAGAAAGGGAGGGGGACATATTCTATCTTTTGAAATTGACAAAGCAGATGTTGAATTATGTTACTTATATGATTTTAAATTGATATTACCTGAAGAAGGTAGTTTTTTTAATGGAGATTTTTCTGTTGACAGGCAAGAAGAGCTTGAAGAAGCGGAAGGTGATAACTAAAAAGAAAAAGAAATGAAATATATAATTATCCTAGGTGATGGAATGGCTGATATGCCAATTGATGTTTTAGGGGGTAAAACTCCATTAATGGCAGCGAATAAGCCAACAATAGACAAGCTTGCCAAATTGGGTAAAAATGGTCTTCTAATTACTGTTCCTGAGGATATGCCTGCGGGAAGCGAGATAGCAAATATGGGAGTCCTTGGATACGATGTAAGAAATGTTTATGAAGGAAGAGGAGTCCTTGAAGCTGCTAGTATGGGTGTAGATATTAAGGAAGGAGATCTGGGACTTCGCTGTAATCTGATATGTATTGAGAATGAGAATATCAAAAACCATTCTGCCGGGCATATAAGTAATGAAGAAGCTGCAGAATTAATAGATACTCTCCAGGAAAAGCTTGGTAACGAATTTATAAAATTCTATCCCGGAGTGTCTTACAGACATTTATTGGTAATAAAGGGAGGTCATAAATTGCTAAATTGTACTCCTCCTCATGATGTCCCCGGTACCCCATATAAAGAGGTTATGATAAAAGCAATTAATCCGGAAGCAAAAGAAACAACCGATTTGCTTAATGATCTTATATTTAGGTCAATGGAAATACTTAGAGATCATCCTGTTAATTTAAAAAGAATTTCTGAGGGTAAAGATCCGGCTAATTCAATTTGGCCCTGGTCACCTGGCAATAAACCAATGATGCCCAAACTTAAAGAAATGTACGGAGTAGGTAAGTCAGCTGTAATTTCAGCTGTTGATCTTATTCAGGGGATTGGTGTTTATGCCGGAATGAATGTAATTAAAGTTGATGGAGCAACGGGATTGTACAATACAAATTATGAGGGTAAAGCTAACGCAGCTATTGATGCGTTAAAAGGAGAAACGGATTTTGTTTATCTTCATATTGAAGCGAGCGACGAAGCAGGTCATGAAGGTGATGCAATTCTTAAAACAAAAACTATTGAATATCTGGATTCCAGAATATTGAAACCAATATGGGAATCAGCTAAAGATTTGAGCGAACCTTTAGCTATTGCAATTTTACCCGATCATCCTACTCCTTGCGGCAAAAGAACTCACACTCATGATCCTGTTCCTTTTATTATTTACAAACCCGGAGAAGAAGCTGATGAAGTTTGCGTCTACGATGAAGAAAATGCAAAGAAAGGTTCTTATGGCCTGATGAAAGGTAATGAGTTTATAAAGGCCTTTTTAAGTTTATAATATTTATTTTAAAATGGGTAATGAAAAATAGAAAGTAGAACCTTTTCCGGGTTCACTTTCTACCCATATTTTACCATGGTTTTTTTCAATAAATTCCTTACAGATATTTAATCCTAATCCACTTCCTTTTTCTCCGTTTGTGCCATCTATAGATTGCTTTTCAGATAATTTAAACAGTTTGTCTAAAGTTTGATTTGTCATCCCAATACCAAAGTCTTTAACAAATACTATATGGCTGTCATTTTCAGTAATACCCCCTATTATTATCACTCCCTCAGTCTTAGAAAACTTAATAGCATTTGAAATAAGGTTTCTGAAAACGGTTTTTATTGAGCTCGAATCAGCCATTACAAATGTTCCATTTTCCAATTCGTTTACTAATGAAATATTTTTATTTATTGCCTGCTGAAAATGATTTATTATCTCACTTTGAGCTAATTCATAAATATTTTGAGGCTCAAAAGAAAAAGTAATTTTGTTGATTTGAGATCTTGCCCATACTAAAAGATCTTCAAGTAGAAAAAGTGTTGCGTTTGCAGAATTTGCTATTGACTCAATTATTTCCTTTTGTTGCTCCTTTGTGTATAAATCGAAATTCTCTTTCATTAATTCAGTTAGCTGTACAACTGAACTGACAGGATTCTTTAAATCATGTGCAATTATATTGAAAAATTTATTTTTTACTTCATTTGCATTTTCGAGCTCTTCTTTTTGACTGGTAACCTCAGATGTTCTTTCTTTTACTATTGCTTCCAGCTTTTTCTTTTCTTGTATGTAATTATAATCTTTAAGCCTGTTGTATACAAGAATTGCTGAAACTACAAATGCAATTATTAAAAATCTAAACAAACTTGTTTTCCAAAAAGGGGGAAGAATAGATACATGTAATCTTGTTTCATTATCACTCCACATCCCATGGTCATTTGAAACTTTAATTACGAAATCATATTCTCCCGGACTGAGATTCGAATATGTTATGCTGTTTTTGTAAAAAGGTACAGTCACCCATTCATCATTTAGTCCTTCCAGCTTATATGAAAATTCTCTTATAGTCTGACTATAATAGTTCATTGAAGAAAAATCAATAGTCAAAAAATTCATATTGTGATTCAACGTTATTGTGTCACAATAACTTATTGTCTTGCCATTTAGAATTTTTCCTTCATTTTCTATCTTCTTTTCAAAGATTCGTAGATCAGTAATTACTACATTATTTGGATTGTTATTAGTTATTACGTCAAAAGGTATCAGGTACTGAACTCCCTGTTGTCCACCGATGAATATTTTATTAGTTTCTTTTTGAAAGCATGATGCCAGATGTTCTATTCCTGAAAATAAACCGTCGTAAAATGTTATTTCAGTATAATTATTGAAATTTATGTCTGTTTTTATTATTTTTTGCTCCGTCACAATCCAAACATTGTTTTCTGAATCTTCAAATATAGATTTGATATGTAATTTATCAAGGCC
>CAYXJA010000003.1:10652-12567 GCA_964465425.1 uncultured Prolixibacteraceae bacterium
GTTGAAAAATCCCTTTGCCAGGGTTCTGTAATTTTTATAATATTATTTCCATTCCTGTCGTTTGTAATTAGTCCTTGAGACCATGGGGCTACAAAAATTAATGAATCATTACTGGTAATGCCATGAACTGCACTGGCAAATGGGAAAGTAATTTCATTTTTAATTTTAAATGTATTTAGGTCTATACTTTTTAGTTGATTTGAATATGTTCCATATATAATTCTGTTATTTTTCTCATCATAATAGACCCGGTAGATATTATCTTCTTCAGTAATTATCTTTTTTAATTTTTTTGTTTTTTCGTTATAAATGAAAATCGTATGATTGGATGTCCCAATTATTATTTCATTTTGTTTTCCTCTTGTCATTGAAAGAACCTGAACCTTTCCAAGTTCATTTAACCCCGGGTCTTCTTTGAATAGGTACTTTACAATTTTTGGAGAAATATTGAACCTGAAAAAACCTTGATTCATCGTTCCTACCCAAATATTATCATTTTCAGAATAAAGACAATTTATCTGATTTGATGGAATACTGTGTGATTCAGAAGTTACTTTATATGTTTCTAAAACTTTAAAATCCAAAGAAAAATGTATTATCTGGTTGAAATGATCTACAATCCAGATGTGACCTTTGTTGTCTTTTTCAATATTCGTAATTACATTACTTTCTAAATATTTATTTCCTTCCCAAGGACTAAATGAATCATTTAATTTAGAATAAATAAAGGCTTTTGTACCCCATGTACCAATCAATATTTTGTCGTTATCCAATATTAAAAAGTCATTTAAACTTGATATGTAATTATTTTCTGAATCATAGAGGTAAAATTTCTTTTCTTTTGTTTTTGTATTATACTTTAATAATCCGCTATATGAAAAACTTATCCATAAATTGTCGTCAGAATCAAAAAAAATCTTTCTTATAATTTTATAATTTAACTCGGGAAGATTAATGAATTCAGTAAAATCATAATTATAAAATTTTCCAGTTTGAGTATCGAAATGTTTTAATCCCCATTCAGTTCCAAGCCAAATATGTCCATTACTGTCTTCAGCTAAGCTATAAATATAATTAGAAGGGATTTTATTCTTTTTATCAGTTATATTATAGTGAAGTTTGAATTTCCCTGATATAGGGTCATAACTGTTAAGACCATTTGTTGTTGCTATCCATAAAATACCTTTTTTATCAAATAATACTGCATTTATATAATTACTTGATAATGAATTGTCATTATTGTCTTCGTGAAAGAAAAATTTGAATTGATATCCATCCCATCGGTTTAATCCTTTTGTAGTGGCAAACCACATGAATCCCTTATCATCCTTAACGATATCAGAAACATACAGAAATGAAAGTCCAATCTGCTGAGTCCTGTCATAAATAACTTCAGCAGAATATAATTTATTGATAGAAAAAAATGCAATCAACAAATAAAACAGGATATTTTTATTCCTTTTAACTCTCATTATCCCTATTTATCATCTCTCTAATTTACAGAGAATTTCCAATACTCAAACTTAATTTTGTTAGATTAAGTAAATTTTTTAAAGAATAAATGCATTGAAGTTGTTAGTATCAATCGCCTGATATGTTGATAGGTTATTATTAATAATTAAATTTGCAATCCAATTTGATAATATTAAAGCATAATTTCATGCAGGATTGGTTTTTTATACCATTTTTGCTCCTTAACAACATATCTAATGAAATACTACAGTACAAAAAAATCTGTTCCTGAAGTTGGATTAAAGCTGGCTGTAACTAAAGGTCTGGCTGATGATAATGGTTTATTTATGCCTGAAAGAATAAATAAATTCGATTCATCTTTCTTCTTGAATATTGAAAATCTTTCATTTCAGGAAATTTCTTATTTAGTAGCCGAGAAATTTTTTGGAGAGGATATTGAAAA
>CAYXJA010000003.1:12667-14087 GCA_964465425.1 uncultured Prolixibacteraceae bacterium
GGATTATTTGCAAAAAGAATGGGCCTTCCGGTTCATAAATTTATTGCTGCGAATAATGAAAATGATATTGTATATAATTATTTAAAAACCGGAGATTATAAACCAAGATCTTCAGTCCAAACACTTGCTAATGCTATGGATGTTGGCGATCCAAGTAATTTTGTAAGGATTCTCGATTTGTACAATAATGATTATAAAGCAATCTCAGATGACGTTGTGGGATTTCGTTATTCAGATATTCAAATCAGTGAAGCTATAAAAAGGGTTTATAATAAATTCAATTACTTGTTAGATCCTCATGGCGCTTGTGGATTTTTATCTCTTGAAGAGTATCTTGACAAAGATCAGGTTGGAATATTTCTTGAAACTGCCCACCCGGCTAAGTTTACAGAAACAGTAGAAGGTATAATTGGTAAAGGAAATGTTCAATTACCGGAGAAACTTGCTGAATTTATGAAAGGGCAGAAACAAAGTATTAATTTAGGGCTAGACTTCGAAGGATTTAAAGAATTTCTCTTAAAACAATAATAAAAAAGGCTGACATTTTATGTCAGCCTTTTTTTATCTTGTTTTTATACTATCAAATCGACAACCATTAATAAAACTTGTATCTTTTATCAACTATTTCTGTATTTTCTTTTATTGTTTCAAAAGCCTGATAGCTTGCCCTGTAATTTAAAGTCTGATATAGATTAACTTTTTCAGCTTCTATATTACCTGTAGTAGAACCGGTCTTGCTTGTAAGTTGTATCATATATACTCCATTTCTGCCTACTATAGGATTTGAAACTTCATTGACCTCCAGCGCTGCTACTGCTCCGTTAACTACAGGTTCATATCCTATAGCATTTACAGAACCGAAAGCTAAACGGAAACCACTTGCTTCTTCTACCTGAAGACCTAATGATGATGCAGTTGATTCTATTGAAGAACTCTTTGAATTATTAAATTTCTCAAACAATTTTTCTTGTTTCTTTTCTTTTATTACTGCAAGTTCAACAGCAGCTTTAACCTTGGCATATTCTTGAATTCCTTCTTCTTCTGCTGAAACTAATGCAGCTACAACAAATTTATTTTCCAATTCAAATACAGGTGAACGATCTCCTCCAATAATTAATTCTCCAATTTTTGCTTCAGTAAAAGCTGGACGTATTATTGCTCTTGCTGCTCCAATTCCGGCTATCGTACGGTCATTTTCACTTACTGTTATTGTCTGAGGATTGAGCTGTTGCTGTGAAGCATATTTTCTGAATCCATCAAGATCCTGAGAATTGGCAGCAAATTTACTTGCCTCAGCATATAGTTTTTGATATGTTGCGGTACTTGCACTAACAGCTCTGTCAACTATTGCAAGCTGATAATGTTTGCTGGCAGATCCCTGATTTGTAACTTTTAAAAGATGATAACCAAATTGAGTCTT
>CAYXJA010000003.1:14187-21580 GCA_964465425.1 uncultured Prolixibacteraceae bacterium
TGCTGGCAGATCCCTGATTTGTAACTTTTAAAAGATGATAACCAAATTGAGTCTTAACTTTAATAATTTCTCCCTTTTTAGCTTCAAATGCAGCTTTATCAAATTCCGGTACCATCATCCCCGGTTTAAACCAGCCAAGATCTCCTCCCATTTCAGCAGATCCATCTTGTGAATTATCCTTCGCAGCCTGCTCAAATGTTACTCTTTCTGTATCAATTTTATTTTTGATACTGTCTATCTTTGCTTCAGCTGTTTTTTCTTCTTCAGCATTCTGTACCCTTATAAGGATATGACTTGCCTGTACCGAATCCGGTAGATTTTTTGTATCGTTTAACTTGAATAGTTTATATACATTTCCATCTCTGATAGGACCATATATGTCATTTACATTTGCAAATGTTACCCAATCAGATATAGGTGAAATTATTTCTTTTGGAGTCTGATACATTCCGGAGAACCTTGTGTCAGCATTCATGTTTACAAACTGTACATTGTCTGTTGCCCTTTCAAACTCAGCCTTGATATCTGTAATCCATTTCAAAGCATCACTGTCATCTTCAGCTGATGGAGCAATGTTGAATACAACATAGATTATTGACCTTTTCGCTTTCTGATCAAAGCTTTCTTTATTTTTTTCATAATATTCCTTTAAATCTGATTCTTTGTATGATATTTCAGAATCAGGAACATCTGAATACTTTTTCTGAATAAACTTCATGCTTGCAACTACATTGTTTTCAGGGATGCTGATTTTAGCCTGCAATGAGTTTGCATACAATGCTTTTGAAACAAGATCAGTATACTTTGACATCTTTTTTGTAGTTATTATCTGATCTTCTATACTTAACCATGATTCCTTTTGTGGAGCATCAGGATTTTCTTCGATATACTTCAAAAACTGAATTACATTGGCTTTATTTACCTGTCTTGTCTGTGGATCACCAAATATCTGTGAAATTATAGGATGAAGATTTTTACCTTGTACCATATCAAAAACTTCTTCCGAAGTTATGTCAATGCCTAAATCATCATAAATATTAGACATTATTTTATCCTGTACAATGTTTTCCCAAGCTTGATTCAATATTTGCTGATGTGCATTTTCATCAAGATTGTTGGTTTGATTATTTGATTTGTAAACTTTTGCAATTTCATCGTATTTAGCTTGAAATTCAGTGTAATCAACAGATTCCCCGTCAATCTTACCAATCTGCATTTGTTTTCCCCTAAGGATTGAACCTCCCGATTGCAATAAATCACCCAATACAAAAGAGGCAAGAGCTATAAATATAACTGCAGCAAGTAATACGCCTGCTTTGTTTCTTAGTTTTTGTAAAGTTGCCATTTGAATATACTTATTTTGCTTTAAATTATTTTTTAAAATTTCAGGCTACGAAGATAACAATTTTACTTTTCTATCCTAATTCTATAAAGGACAGATTAATTAAAATCTAAAATTTTCATCAATACCAGTTCGATTTTTGTGTCACCCGCCTTTAAAATTCTGAATTCAAAGTTGTCAATTGTTATTATTGAATTGTTTTTTGGAATATTTTCATGCGTGTTTATTATTAATCCTGCCAAAGTATCGTATTCATCATCTTCAGGCAATCCAAAATGATATCTCTCATTCAAATATCCAATTTCATGACGAGCTGAAAAAATCCACTCTTTGTCATTTATCTTTTTCAATACCAGATCATCAGTATCATGTTCATCCTCTATCTCGCCAAATATCTCTTCAAGAACATCCTCCCTGGTGACAAGTCCGGATGTGCCTCCATATTCATCTACAACAACTGCAATAGTTTTATGCTTTTGTGTAAAATTCTGAAGAAGATTACTTGCTGACATTGTTTCCGGAACAATGGAAATAGGATTCATTATCGACTTTATTGAAGAAGGATTTTTAAAAAGCTGCGATGTATGTACATACCCAATGATATTGTCAGTCGTCTCATTAAAAATTAATATCTTCGAGAAACCTGTTTTAACAAATCTGCTTTTTAGTTCTTCAATAGTACTTGTATCTTCCATGGCTTCAATCTCTGTTCTGTGTACCATGCAATCACGTACTTTCACTTTTGAAAAATCCAGAGCATTCTTGAAAAGCTTTATCTCTGTTTCTTCTTCATAAATGGATTTTTGTTCAGGTTTATCAAGCTGATTTACATAGTGATCAAGATCTATTCTTGTGAATATTATCTTCTCCGATTCAGGATTTACTTCTTTTCTGAATATGTGCTTTATTATAAGCATTGAAAGGAACATTGAAAATTTAGCAATCGGATATAATAAAATGTAAAAAAGCAAAACCGGGGAAGCAAAAAACCTTAAAACAGCATTTGCATTTATCCTGAATAATGTCTTTGGTAGAAATTCCGCAGTGAATAAAATAAGTAATGTTGATATTAATGTTTGTAATAGCAAAACTAAAACATCTGAACTTATAATATTTGATATTGGTGGTTCAAGTATTTTCGCAATTGCTAAACCATATATTACCAATGAAATGTTATTGCCGACCAGCATTGTTGCTATATACTGCTCCGAGTTGGATGAGAAAATATTTAAGATGCTGGCAGTCATATTCCCTTTTTGCTTGTCTACTTCAAGACTCATCTTATTTGACGAGACAAACGCTATTTCCATTCCTGAAAAAAAGAATGAAAAAAGAATCATGACTATTATCAAAATTATTTCAGTCATATGATATTATTCTTCAACTTCTATCACAATTGTGCCTTTGGGTTTTATTATTCTCCAGCTTGTCATCTGAAGATCAGATTCAAACCCGGTACCTGTAAATGTTTTATCCTTCGTTATTATTTTCACAAACTGATCAGAATATATTATTTCTTTTTTCTGATCCCAATACAATAACTCTGTTAATAATGAATCTCCTGCTTCAGTCACTGCTATTACATTTTGCTTAGCTTCCCAGAGATCTTTATACTCGTAGTACTTGCCATACGAAGCTTTAATGCTCGAAGTTACTCTTTTTTTGCTGTCATACTGCTCAATCCTAAACCCTTTTGGAAATTCATTGAAAGATGGCTCTTCATCCTGAAATATTTTTACTTCAGGACAATATAATTTGAAACGTATCACTGCTGAATCTGAATACAAAATTTCAATGCTGTCCCCAATTACTTCCGGCGCTCCGGGAGGATGTGTGAATGCTGTAATCTGCTCAATATTATTGTTTTTGCATGATAAAAAAAGCACTGCAACCACTATTAGGGTTGCAATGCTTAATGTATTTCTTTTTATAATTTCTTTACTTCTTAACACGAACTACTGTGCTTTCGTTAATCCATCCACCTACAGTATATCTGCCACCTTCGGTTAGACTTCTGAAGAATACTTCTTCTTTATTGGGAAAATAATTTCTATAGAAACTTGCTTTGCTTTCGCCATCATTCTTGCAGTTAGCAATACGGGCAGCTCTTTCAAAATTATCTACTGCAATCCAGAATACTGTTGAACGTTCGAAATCATCATCACTGAAACTTTTTGCTGATTGAGCAAATACTTCTCCCAATAACATATAGGCTTCACAATAATCATTTTTCAGCTTAATAGCTTCTGATGCCATATTGCGGGCATGTTGAAGTTTACCATGCTGTAATCCTAACATTCCTGAATAGTATTGATATGTGGCTTTTGTTGAAGGATCTTTTTCTTCAGCAATCGCTTTGTCGTAATAATCAAATGCCTTGTCGAATTTTTCTTTCTTAACAAACATGTTAGCCATATTGAATGCTGCATCCGGTGATGGTTCCAATTCATAAAGCTTTTCTGCTGCATTTGAATAAATGTCACTGTCAGTACATCCTTCTTTACGCAACATCTTTACAATCTTTTTTACAAGTGCAAGGTCATTGGGCGATTGTTTGAATTTTTCTGTGTAAAGCGCAATCATTGTTTTGCAATCAAGTGCACCACTGCTTTCTACAATCTGCTCTACCAAAGGCTCTGCTTGTAAAGCTTTTTCTTTTGTTTCATCATTCTTCTTCTGATCTTCGATAATAGTCATGATTTTTTCATAATTATCGATTACAGTTGAATTGTCAAATTCATTGAAAGCATACAGCCTTTTGGTCGATTGCATGTAAAGTACCATCACTGCAGGTTCAGCCTGCAATCCTGATTCAGCTAATGATTTTTCTGCAAAACCATATCCTTTTTTAATACATTCTTTCAACTGATTTTCATTGAGATCTAATGTAAGCACTGTTTCAAGATATTTAGCAGCCTTTCTACCCATAAGTTCACCTACATTGTCCATGTACTTCATCCTCTTGTCAAAGATATTCATGATTGTATCAAGGTATATATTCTTGGTCTTACTGTCTAAAGCATCTTTTAAAAACTTGTCATATATGTTCAAACCATCAATATATATCTGAGCGGTTGATTTTGGATAAAATTTATAAAGCTTTCTCCAGTGGGGTAGTGCAGATGCAAAATCATTCTGCTTGTAAAATTCGCGATACAAAGAATAAGGATTTAAAAACTCCATGTCTCGTTCTTTTACGAGACTTTCCTGATCTTTTAAGATAACACCCGGTTCATCTGACATTTCCGGAATAGGTTTTCCATCCCAGCTGAAGTTGATTACATCTGATGTATTGCTCGTTATATCAAGCTTCTTTGACTCATCAAGGAAAGTGAATTTCAAAAATTTTGTCTTTTCTGAAATCTGTATTTCATATTTCCCGTCAAAACTTGTATAATAACTGCTGTTAGTCCTGTTTGCTTCTACTTGTATACCTCCGGCTGGTTTGCCGTCAAGAAATACAGTTCCGGTTATCTTTCTTTGAGCAAATGTAATTGTTGCTAACAGAACCAGGGATAAGACACCTAATGTTTTTGCTATCGTTTTCATAATAATCGTTTTTCGAACACTACATCCAAAATTGATGCCAATATATTGTCCTTTTTTTAAAATTTAATTTATGTGATTGTATTCTAATATTCTGTTTAACCCTATAAGGGTAATTTCAAGGCTTACAAAATTGTAACTTTTTAACAATTTTTCAAAATACTTTGTATCTCCACCAGTTAAAAAAATTAATAAATTTTCACTAAAAGCACTAAAATGTTTAAAAATCGAATTTATTTCACCTTCAAGGCCTAATTGTATACCTCCTATTATTGATGAGTTAGTATCATCTCCGTAATATTCTCCCGGTTCATTTGAATTAAGAAGTGGTAATTTACTCGTAAAATGATGAAGCGCTTTAAATCTCATTGAAAGTCCCGGTGTAATAAAACCTCCCTTATATTTTTTTTCTTTTGTTATAAAATCATAGGTTATAGCCGTTCCGGCATCAATAACGAGTATGTCTCTTTCCGGATTTATATAATTTGCCCCTACTACTGCCGCCAGCCTGTCTTTGCCCAGGGTCTCCGGAGTCTTGTAACAATTTTCTATTGGTATTTTGGTATTGTGATCCAGAAAAACTATGGTTTCAAGCTTTTCAGCCATCTTTTCTATAAGCAAATCAGGTTTTTCTTTAACTGTTGAAATTATTGCATTTTTTATCTCAGGGTAATCTGCCTTTATTTCCAGAAATTTTTCAAATGAAAAGTATTCTACAGGAAAACTTTTTTCCAGCTTACCGTTTCTGAATAAAGCAACTTTTGTTCTCGAATTTCCTATGTCTATGATCAGATTAATCATTATTTTTTATCTTCTGACTGATATCTAGTGCAGTTACTGAATGTGTAAGCGAACCAATTGATATAAAATCGACACCTGTGGATGCAACTTCCCTTACTCTTTCTATTGTCATATTTCCCGATGCTTCAATCTTTGCCCTGCCATTGATTATACCAACAGCTTCTTTCATGGTTGCTGTATCCATGTTGTCAAGCATGATGATGTCAGCTCCGGCATCTAATGCTTCTCTGACTTCATCAAGAGTCGTGGTTTCAACTTCTATCTTTATTTCTGATGAAATTTTAGGCCTTATGGCATTTACCGCATTTGTAATGCCACCTGCTACACTGATATGATTGTCTTTAATCATTACCATATCGTATAAACCAATTCTGTGATTAGTTCCTCCTCCCGCTTTTACAGCATATTTATCCAGCAACCTTAATCCGGGTGCAGTCTTTCTTGTATCCAGAATCTGTGTTTTATAATCTTTAACTGCATCAACAAATATTGAAGTAGCTGTTGCTATTCCCGACATTCTCTGAAGAAAATTCAATGCAAGCCTTTCTCCGGTAAGTATTGCCCTGTATGTACCTTTCATTGTACAAATAATCTGCCCCTTCTCAACTCTGTCCCCTTCATTGATTAGATTCTTGAATTCGAAATTCGGATCAAGTTTTTTAAATACCATCTCTGCTACCATCAATCCGGCAACAACACCTTCAGCCTTTGCTTTCATGTATGCTTCCGTTTGATAATCTTCGGGTATCAGCAAATCTGTGGTTATGTCTCCGGTGTTTACATCTTCCTTTAATCCTGTTTCAATCAACGAATTAATAGTCTCAATTAATTTCTTATCCATTTTTATTTCTTTCTTACAGGTATAAATACTGGTTTTTCTTTAATATTTTGAACTATGTGGAACTCCATTTCAGGATTTGTTTCCGGATAATCTTCCCTTACATGTCCACCCCGACTTTCTTCTCTTGTAAGTGCCGAATTGGAAATTAAAAATCCAATGTTTGCTATGTTGTTAATTTTATTGAGGTTATATTCATGTGTCTTTTTACTGAACTCATTCCTGATCTCATTTAGCCTTTTTACTGCATATGACAGTCCTTCTGCATTTCTTACCAAACATACATTATTAGACATGATATCTGATATTTCATTCTTGTAATCAAGAAATTGTTTGATATTTTCTTTGTCGTACACAATCTCTTTCAGCTCAATATTTGCCAAAGGCTTTTTTACCAGTTTTGAAGAATCTTCTGCTGCTCTTTTGGAAAACACAAGACATTCAAGCAATGAATTACTTGCCAGCCTGTTAGCTCCCATTACTCCTGATGAAGCAACTTCGCCGCAAGCCCACAGTCCCGAAATACTTGTTTCTCCATTCAGCCCTGTTTGTATTCCTCCGACCATGTAATGTGCTGCCGGCGCAATAGGTACTAAATCAGTTGTTATATCAAGTCCTTTTTTAAGTATTTCTTCATATATTGCTGAAAACCTTTCTTTTATATACGATCCGTTTAAGTGTTTCAACGACAGATATACGTTCTGTACATTGTCCTTCTTCATTTGATTGTAAATTGCACTTGCAACAGTGTCTCTGGGAGCAAGCTCAGCAAGTGGATGAATTTCTTTCATGAATCTGTTGCCATTTTTGTCAAGCAGATATGCTCCTTCACCCCTGATAGCCTCACTTAGCAGAAATGCATCCTG
>CAYXJA010000003.1:21680-25401 GCA_964465425.1 uncultured Prolixibacteraceae bacterium
ATATTTGGTATCTCCTTGACTTTCTCAACCATAAACCTGGTCATCTCCCTTCCTGTCGATGCTCCTCCGGCATGGAAAATTCTTCTTTTTGAGTGCCCTCCTTCAAGACCTAAAACGTATTCTCCGTTTTCCTTGTCGAATTGCATGCCCATTTCTATAAGATCAAGTATCCTCTCTCTTCCTTCTTCTACAAGTATCTTTACTGAATCATAATCGCAAAGACCTCTTCCCGCAATTAAAGTGTCATTTATATGATCTTCAGGTGAATCATCCGGATGTAATGCTGCAGCTATTCCTCCCTGCGCAAAATACGAATTGCTTACGTCCAGCCCGGCTTTTGTAATTATGGCTACATTGCCGTATCTCGATGCGTAATAGGCTGCACTAAGTCCCGCAAGTCCACTGCCTATTATCACAAAATCATGATCTATATATTTCATCCGTCAATATTTGCACAGATTGTTGACTAATCCCGTCTGCCTTTCAAAACTGACTGTTACAGGATTTTAAAAACTGGCACAAATTTAAAAATATTCAACTGAATCGGTTGTGATATGTAATTATTTATGAATATTCTAGTTGAATATGCAGATTTGTTAATAAAATCAGAATGAAACGTCGAATCTGAACCGAAATGCAATGCTTCTTACCCCCGGAGTATCCAGCTGTGATAACCTCCAGACTATATCTGCCCTTAAATATTGAAGTATATTTTCAACACCAGCACTTAATTCAACATAAGGGATGCGGGCATCATGATAATCATGTCTGAAATCAAGTATTTCCTTGTGTTCATTTCCGAGATGACTCCAAAGTACTTTAGCTGAAAAAACCTCCCTGAATCCTAATCTTTTTAATAACGGAACTCTGTTGAAAAATAATCCGTTTAAATGATATTGAGCCAGAATACTTACAAACCTGTCTGATGCAAACTCAAGCTCATTCATCATGTTGAATGAATATATTGCATATCCAAGCGACTGGTCAGTGCGATGTGTTTCCAATAATGGGAATGGTACTTTCCCTAAAGTAATTCCTGATTCAAATATGTAATAAAACTTGGTAAGCCCCAGACTTATATCGTGTCGTATTACAGCTCTTGCATTAAGATAATTACCCGATTTTTCTCCTGCTGTATAATGCCCCCCGGTGATTAGAAAATTAAACCTTGGATAGATTGAATTCAGATAATACCTTCTGCAATAATCATCAGTATACCTTTCTTCTCTTGTCAGCCTTAGCCTTAGTGTTAATTCATCTGTTCTGATGTGTGATACAGGAATATTATTTATTTCAAATGGCACATATTTCCCTGGATAGATTGTTCTGTGTTTATAACTTATGATATTGGTCAGTCCCGGCCTCCATTCATGATCATATTCTGCTCTGTAGCTAACTTCTCTCGATAGTTGTTCCAATGGCTTGTTGGTGAAAAGGGCAGTGATAATGTTATCCTCTCCTGTAACCATCATATTTTCTTTTATCAGAAAAATACTGCCGTTATCTCCTATTTTTGAATAGTCATTACGATAGTCAAGTGTAAGTATTCTTCTCCTGCCAGTCGGAAACTTGTACTTGAATCCTGCTCCGAACTTCCACTCCCTGTCAAGCGTTCCATATCCCACATGACCGTAAAACATCTTGTTTTTTGTGAACTTTGAACTTGTCCTGCCTGATAAATTAAATCTGTAACCTTCAACTTTATTATGCTTTATCAGCTCCAGATAGGGTCCCATCTCTAAATAATCACCGGGTATATATCCTGTGAGAAACATTCGGGTAAGATTATCAACTGTTTTTATCCTCCAGTCATTGTTCATCGAATCTATTACGCTTATTGCCTGAAGTTCTCTGCCTGATAACTCTTCCGGACGGATTTCACTTATAACTCCTGTTTTTATAGATTCTTTCTTCAGCGGATTTATTGTTGACCATATTGCCTCTTCTTCTCCGGGTTTTATTGGCGGGAAATTTAATATGACATCACTATACACACTTCTTTTATTCATCACTCCGGTGAAGTTGATGTCAATGAGCGAATTGTCCTTAGTGATTTTTAACTCTGCATTTATTTCATTGACATTCAAATAAACCATAGAATCGTTTATCGGTGTGAATGTCTGATGCAAATCAATCTTGTTTACATAGTTAAGGTTGGCACTAACAGGTATCTTTGTTGTTATTTCTGTTAAAAACCAATCTTCATCCAATACACTCATAACTCCTTTGAATGCCGGATCTTTTGTGTTTCTGGGAGCAAATTCTATAATGTATTCTTTTCCTAAATCACTTTGGATACTGTCGGCCAGATGAAAGTTGTAATAAATAAATGCATTCGTATGCAAAGGACTTATGAACGGCTTGTCAAAAAAGTCAATGACATTTTTGAAAAAGTTGAATTCTATACCAAGATTATTGGCATATCCAGCAACGTTTATTTCCCTGAATAATCCCAGTCCCTCCTGATGCTCAGCAATTATTTTTCCTCTCTCATAATATGGCTTGCGCTGAATAATATTCTGCGATACTTTTTCGGAAAAGTAAACCGGAAGACCCTTTTCCAGTGTTGAGTCTCCTTCTACATTTCCTTTGGTTTTAAATAAAAGCTTAGTATATGTGTTACACGCTAAAGTGTTTGCTTTTTCAGGATCATTTCTATCTTTTCTTTTGATAACGTTTCTCATTATCCTGAGCGCAGGATTCTCTGAAGGGTGTATTACTATCTCACCTAACTCGAAATCTGAAGATGCTAGACCTATATTAAGGGTTTTACTGTTTTTTGCTGTTAATTGTATCTTCCTTGTTTCGTAACCTATTGCTGAAATTATTAATGTGTCAGGTAACCTTGGTATACTGAGGGTAAACGTGCCATCATTTTGTGATATAGTGCCTGATTTTGAATATTTTAAATATATATTTGAATATGGAATTGCAGAATTGTTTGACTTGTCATATACTGTCCCTGTAAGTACAGCGCTTTTTTGAGCCAAAGCAAATGAAAGACTAAAATAAAATATGAAATAAAGAAATAAACATTTCAGGTGTTTTTTCATCTTAGGTTTATAGATTAGCAGGGATAAAGTTAAATTAAAAAATGTAATTTTCTATAAAATATAGAAGCCGCATTTGCGGCTTCCGTTATTAATTAGTGATATTTAATCCTCAAGTAAAAGTTCTTCCTTTGAAAAAAACTGACTTATTTCAATCATCGCATTTTCATCACAGTCTGACCCATGTACTGCGTTTGCTTCTTTCGATTCAGCATACATCTTTCTGATTGTACCGTATTTTGCCTTCAATGGGTCTGTTTCTCCAATAAGCTCACGGTAATCTGCAATTGCATTTTCCTTCTGTAATACAGCAACTACTATTGGACCGGATGTCATATACTTAACAACGCTTTCAAAAAATGGTTTTTCTCTATGAACCTCATAGAAGCTTTCGGCCTTTTCTTTATCCATCTTAATCAGCTTCATCCCTACAATCTGAAATCCATTTTTCAATATAAGATCAACTATTTGCCCAAGCTGACCCCTCTGGAACGCTGTAGGCTTGACAATTGTGAAAGTTAAATCAGTTCTCATAATATCATTATTTTACAGGTCTGTTTAATAATCGTAAAATGAAATTTTATCTTTGTAATTCTTGCAAGTTTACAAAATGAAAAGCGAAATCGGGCAACTTAAGATAAAGAGTTTTAAAGAAATTGTTGAAAAGTCAG
>CAYXJA010000004.1:0-1089 GCA_964465425.1 uncultured Prolixibacteraceae bacterium
CAAAAACCCGATGGTATATTTATTTCAAATGATGCTTGTGCTGCAGGATGTATGAGGACACTAAGAAATAATAATATCCGTATACCTCAGGATATTGCTATTGCCGGTTTCAACAATGACCCGATTACCAGGCTTGTTGAACCAAAATTAACTACTGTAGATTACCCCGGATATGAAATGGGAGAAATGGTTGCCAAATTAATAATCAATCATTTGAATGGAAGTTCAAATCTTTCTGTAACGGATAGCATTGTAATGAAAGCTGAACTTGTTGTGAGAGATTCTACATTAAGAATTTAAATTTGAATTATTCTTTGGAATTATTCTTTATTTGAATAAAGCTTGTACTTTTGCGCCCAAAAATAAATTATGATGCAAACATGGTATGAATGCAAGGTCAAATATCAAAAGATTGACCAGAATGGCTTAGAAAGCAATGTAATAGAAAATTACTTAATAGATGCAGTTTCTTTTACTGATGCTGAATCACGGACTTATGAAATAATGAAGGAAATTACAAGAAATGAATTTCATGTAGTTAACATCAAAAGATCTAATATTTCCGAAGTTATTTCAAAGATTGACGGAGAATGGTGGTTCAAAGCTAAAATTTCAATAGTCAGCATTGATGAGGAAGCCGGTAAAGAAAAAAAATCCAATAGTTATTTGCTAATCATGGCTAACGATATCAATGAAGCACTCAAGCATCTCGAAGAGGGATTATCCTATCTGTTAGTACCTTACAACTGTACTTCTATTCAATTGAGTACAATTGCAGATGTTTTCCCATATGTACCTGCTGCAACTGTAAACTCAACCCAGGAATAATTTACAAATCCCCCTTCATTAATTCGCTCATAACTGATTAATTTACTTTCCAGCCCACAAGCTGTCATCTATCATCCATGTTTCAATACTCAATTCTTTTTCTTTTAAGTCTGAGTCAGGACTTTCTTTTTGAGTTTTTTTAGAATATTTCCAATATTCTTCGTCGGTCATCCATTTTTCGATTTTAATGGTTTCCTTTTCTGAATAATCAGATTTAACTTCTTTTAATGCTTCCACATTTAGCTTAACATATTTACTCTT
>CAYXJA010000004.1:1189-13272 GCA_964465425.1 uncultured Prolixibacteraceae bacterium
CTCAAAATATTTTTATTTAATGATTTCAGCAGAGCAGGTAAAATTAAGTTTTGGAGGTTTCGATCTTTTCAAAGGAATATCATTTATAGTAAATCCGCGCGACAGGATTGGCCTTGTTGGAAAAAATGGCGCAGGAAAGACTACTTTATTAAAAATTCTGGCAGGTATTCAAAAACCATCGGAGGGAGTAATTTCTTCATCGAAAGATACTACATTGGGATATTTGCCCCAAACAATGAAAATAAAAGATACCTCATCTCTTTTTAAGGAAACAGAAACTGCATTCAAAAAGGTACTTGACTTAAAAAAAGAGATAGATCAGTTGAATGACTTACTTTCAGAAAGAACAGATTATGAATCAGAAGAATATCATAATCTTATTCAAAGGATAACAGATCTGAATGATCACTACAGTATAGTAGGAGGTCAAAATTATATTGCTGAAATAGAACAAACACTAATCGGATTAGGATTTAAAAGAAGTGATTTTACAAGACACACTTCAGAATTTAGCGGAGGCTGGAGAATGAGGATTGAGTTAGCAAAATTATTACTTCTTAAACCAGATATTTTTTTACTTGATGAACCTACAAATCACCTTGATATTGAATCAATTCAATGGCTTGAAGATTTCCTTAAGAATTATAACGGTGCTGTTGTACTGGTGTCACACGACAGAGCATTTCTTGACAATGTAACTAACAGAACAATTGAAATATCGCTAGGAAAAATTTACGATTTCAAAACAAATTACTCAAGATATGTTGAACTGAGAGCTGAAAGAAAAGAACATCAGCTTTCTGCTTTTCGCAATCAGCAAAAAATGATTCAGGACGCTGAAGATTTTATTGAAAGATTCAGGTACAAAGCAACAAAAGCTGTTCAGGTTCAGTCAAGAATTAAACAACTTGAGAAAATTGAAATACTTGAAGTAGATGAAGAAGATAATCAATCTCTTAATCTTAAATTTCCTCCAGCTCCAAGATCTGGAAAGATAGTCGTTGAAGCAAAATCTTTATCTAAATCGTATGGAGATAATAAGGTTTTAAATGAAATTGATATTATTATAGAACAAGGTGAGAAAATTGCATTTGTAGGGAAAAATGGTGAAGGGAAAACTACTTTAGCCAAAATCATTACAAGTGAACTTGATCACAAAGGACATCTGAAAATCGGGCATAATGTAAAGATTGGTTACTTTGCCCAGAATCAAGCCGATTTGCTTGACGAAGATTTAACCGTTCTGGAAACGATAGACAGAGTAGCAGTAGGAGATGTACGGTCTAAAATCAGAGATATCCTTGGCGCATTTATGTTTTCAGGAGAAACAGTTGATAAGAAAGTAAAGGTACTATCGGGAGGTGAACGCACCAGACTGGCAATGATAAAATTAATGCTTGAACCGGTTAACTTTCTTGTACTTGATGAGCCTACAAATCATCTGGATATGAAGTCAAAGGACATTCTAAAGAAAGCTCTTATAGAATTTTCAGGCACATTGCTTGTAGTATCACACGATCGCGAATTTTTAGATGGACTTGTAAATTGTGTATACGAATTCAGGGATAAAAAAATTAAACAAAACCTTGGCGGCATTTACGATTTCATTCAAAAGAAAAAGATTGAATCTTTAAAAGAACTAGAATCTGTAAATAAAAAGACAATCATTGAAGCAGTCTCCAATCAAACTACTATCAATGAAGATCAGATTTCTTTTACTGAAAAAAAGGAAATAAACAAGCAGATAAATAAGTTAGAAAAGCAGATAAATAGTATCGAGGATGATATTTCAGCTCTCGAGGAAGAAATTGAAACAATAAATTCGAAAATATCTGATCCTTTGAATACTGATAATTTGCTTTATTCAGAGTATGAGAAAAATAAAATAAAACTTGAAAATAAATACTCTGATTGGGAACAAGTCCACAATGAACTTGATAATTGGAGATTAAAAAAAACATGGTAAATTTAGTGTATGGAAAAGAACGATTATATTTTTGGGATAAGATCAGTAATTGAAGCAATTAAGTCTGATAAAAATATTGATAAGATTCTAATTAAAAGAGGCTTACAAGGTGATTTATCTATTGAGTTAAATGAATTGATATTTCAATTCGATATAAATCATCAATTAGTACCTGAAGAAAAGCTTAACAGAATTACAAGAAAAAATCATCAGGGAGTTATTGCATTTATTTCTCCAGTCCCTTTTTATAATCTTGAAGAAATTATAACTCAAACATATGAAAGTGGCAAAACACCTTTAATGTTGTATCTCGATCAAATAACAGATGTCAGAAACTTTGGTGCAATAACCAGAAGTGCCGAATGTGCCGGAGTTGATTGTATTATTATTCCTGAGAAAGGATCAGCTCAGATAAATGGGGATGCAATTAAAACTTCTTCAGGAGCCCTTCATTCAATTCCAATATGTAAAGTTAAAAATCCTGTTTCAACGATAAATAATATGCATCAGAATGGAATTAAGGTATTCGCTGCTACTGAAAAAGCTGAAGCAAACTATTTTAATTTTGACTACAAGGTTCCTTGTTTAATAGTTATGGGATCTGAAGATCATGGTATTTCTGATGGAATATTAAGAATAGCAGATGAATTGATCAAGATACCTCTACAAGGGAAAATAGAGTCGTTAAATGTATCAGTAGCTACAGGTATATTATTATTTGAAGCCGTTAAGCAAAGATTATAAAATCAATTAAAAAGATAAATCTTCTATGTAATTGGGACTTCTCTTTTGAACGTTTCTTCAAGTGATATAAAAGTTTCAGTACTTGTTACGCCCGGTATCTTTTGAATATTGCCACTTAAGATTTGCTTCAAATGTTCATTATTTCTGGCAAACACCTTTGCAAAAATAGCATATTTTCCTGTTGTATAGTGACATTCAACAACCTCAGGAATTTTACTTAATTGTTCAGCAACACTTTCATAGATACCACCTTTATCAAGAAAAATTCCAATATAAGTACAAGTATGATAATCAACTTTTTTAGGGTCAATATTGTATCCTGACCCAACAATAACTTCCATTTCAATTAAACGATTTACCCTTTGATGAACTGCAGCCCTTGATATTCCACATTCCACTGCAACATCTTTAAAAGGAAGTCGTGCATTTTTAGTAATTATCTCTAATATTTTTATATCGATATCGTCTAATTGATGTTTTAGTGACATTTTTCTTAGTTATTGGTTATTCAAGAAATTATGATTGCTTCAAAAGTAAAAAATTAAAAGCATTATTTCAATTTGAAGTTGATTTTTTATATAAATGCAAAATTACAAAAAAGTAAAGCACCATCAAAAATTGATAGTGCTTACCCCAAAAGTTTAGAATAAACTTTTATTGCAACAGTGAACGTACTTTTTGGGATATGGATTGACCATCTGCCTTTCCGGCAAGTTCTTTAGTGGCAACACCCATAACTTTCCCCATATCTTTGATACTTGATGCTCCTACCTTTTCAATTATTTGTTTAATTGCATCTTCCAATTCAGAATCTGTCATCATTGAAGGTAAGTAAGAATTAAAAACATCTACCTGTGCTTTTTCTACCTGAGCAAGGTCTTCCCTATTTTGTTGAGAATAAATAGTTGCAGAATCAATTCCTTGTTTTGCAAGTTTCATAATAATTTTAATTGATTCTTCATCAGAAAGCTCATGGTCTGCACTAACAGATGTTTTAGCTTCAAGCATTGCTTTTTTAATATTTCTTAAAGCTTCAAGCCGGACACTATCTCTGGCTTTCATAGCTTCTTTAATATCATTGCTTATTTGTTCAAAAAGAGTCATGTCTATTATTTTTTCAGTTTGTTAATCAACATTCTTGTGTAAATATGAATTATGTTCACTTATATATACCTCGTTACTTTCATCTGTTGAAAGAGAAAAGCGGGACACCTTCCTGTCTTCAGTGTTATCAGAGGTTTTCATTTTAATACTTCTTCTCATATAAGCAGGGATATTTTCAAATTTTTCAATTTCTTCGTCCCTGGCATTAGGAAAATCATTTGATAATTCTACCCTTTCAATTTTTTGTTCAGCTTGTGAAGAAGAAGGTTTTTTAACACTTGAGTATAGGGCCTCATAACTACTATCCTGGCGTTTATCCTGATTAAAAGTAAAAGTTTCCTGCCTGACCGGAGGAGTTGGTTTATTTACAGGAGTTGACTTAGATTGAACATTAACATTTGAAACAGGATTATCAACAACAGAATGATATGTTTTTTCAACCTTCTTAGTTGCTAAAATTTCAGGAATCGAACTGGTACTAAATCCGGTTGCAATAACTGTAACCGAAATTTCTTCTCCCATATTCTCATCTTTACCATTACCCCAAATAAGATCAGCATCATAACCTGCCCTGGACTGAACGTAGTCAGTTATTTGGCCGATTTCATCCATTGTGACTTCCAAATCACCTGAAGTAATATTCAAAAGAATATTTCTGGCACCTTTAATATTATTATTATTTAAGAGAGGTGAATTCAAAGCCTCTTCGACAGCCTTTACTGCTCTGTCTTCACCTGTTGCTGTTGCTGATCCCATTATTGCAACACCACTTTGTCTCATTACAGTTTCAACATCTGCAAAATCAACATTAATATATCCATGTACAGTAATAATTTCTGCAATTCCTTTTGCTGCTGTTGCTAAAACATCATCTGCCTTTGAAAATGCTTCGGAGATTTTAAAATCACCATACATCTCTCTGATTTTTTCATTATTAATTATCAATAATGAATCGACATGTCCTTCTAGTTCCTGAATTCCTTCAATAGCTTGCTGAATTCTTCTTTTCCCTTCGTTTCTGAAAGGAATTGTTACGATTCCGATAGTAAGCAGATTGAGATCCCGGCAAGCTTTAGCAATAACAGGTCCGGCTCCGGTACCGGTACCACCACCCATACCTGCAGTAATAAAGACCATCTTGGTTCTTTCGCCAATTGCCTTTTTCACATCTTCAATATTTTCTATTGCCGCTTGTCTTCCAACTTCCGGTTTATTCCCTGCTCCTCTTCCTTCTGTTAAAGAAGACCCAAGGTGCACTTTGCATAATACAGGGCTTGTCGCTAAAGCCTGAGAATCAGTATTGCAGATAACAAAATCTACATCCTTTATACCTTTTCTACACATATGGTTAACGGCATTACTGCCTCCTCCCCCTACACCTATTACTTTAATTAATGATCCCTCTTTTACAGGTATATCAAAGCTTGTTATAATTTCAGATTCCATTTTTTCAAATTTAAATTATTCTAATTCAGCACTGTTTTCTTCAAATAAGCTATTGAATTGGCGCATAAACCAGTTCTCCACCTTAACTTCCTTCTTTTTACTTTGCTCAGTTTTTTTAATTGGTTCCTGAGTATTAACACTATTAACTCTTCTGACTTTATCTTCTTTTATATCAATCTCAACAGATTCCATTTCAAATTCATCAGCTAAGATCTCAACTTTTGTTTTTTCTTCTTCGATTTCCGGAGTAATTTCAATTTCATTTAAATTAAAATATTGCTCAGGCTCTTTATCAAAATTTTGAAGAATGGCTGAAGGATTAATTTTAAATCCGGTAGCAATTATTGTAACACTAATTTTCTCTCCCAATGTTTTATCATAACCATTACCCCAGATAATATTAGCATCAGAACCGGCTTTCCCCTGAAGGAATTCAATAATCTCGCCAATTTCGCCAATCGTTATTTCATTGTTTCCTGAAGTAATATTCAGAAGAATGTCTTGAGTTCCATAAATATCATTGCTATCTAAAAGGGGAGATTCCAGTGCAGCAATTGCTGCGGATATTGCCCTACTTTCTCCTTCAGCATAACCTGTACCCATAATAAAAACTTTACTTCCTGACATAACTGTATGTACATCAGCAAAATCTATGTTTATATTCCCGGGTAAAGTAATTATTTCAGCTACTCCTTTTACAGCTGTTGTCAAAATCTCATCAGCCTTGGCAAAAGCCTGAGAAGCAGGCAGATTACCATAAATATCCCGAATTTTTTCATTATTTATTACGAGCAAACTATCAACATGTTCTCTGATATTTTCTACTCCTTTTAAAGCTTGTTCGTAACGCTTTCTTCCTTCAGACCTTGAAGGCACAGTTACAACTGCTATTGTAAGAATTCCAAGTTCACGACAAACCTTAGCAATTACCGGTGCCGCACCTGTACCAGTTCCTCCACCCATTCCGGCAGTAATAAAAGCCATATGAGTATTATCAGACAGAATTGCTTTTACGTCATCAATATTTTCGATAGCAGCCTGTTCTCCAAGTTCAGGTTGGTTTCCTGCCCCTCTTCCCATTGTAAGAGATTCTCCAAGTTGTACTTTAATGGGGACAGGACTATTTTTGAGAGCTTGCCCATCAGTATTGCAAATGATAAACCCAACATCTGCAATACCTTTTTGGAACATATAATTTACAGCATTTCCACCACCGCCTCCAACACCTATTACTTTAATGTTGGCAGCTATATTTGGTTCACAATTAAAATTCAATATATCTTCAGACATAATGGTAATTTTTATAAGTTCTGAATTCTATTCTTCGTTAAAAAAGAATGCTATTTTTTGTATGACACTTTCACCTAATTTGGATTTAGGTTTTTCCACCTTCTTTGCAGGTTTAGAAACCATTTCTTCATTTTGAGCATTACCGTCTCTTAAAGCTCTCTTCAACAATCCAAAGGCACCAGCGTATTGGGGACTCTCCAGAACTTTTTCCTGTTCAATTGTAAGTCCTATAATCGGATAACCGATTCTTACATCCATGCCTGTTTTAAAACGGACTAATTGCCTTAATCCTTCTAACTTCGCACCCCCTCCGGTTAAAACAATACCGGCTCCTAATTTATCGGCAAATCCACTTTTTTGAACTTGCTGGTAAATGAACTCAACAATTTCTTCCATTCTGGCTTGAATAATATAGGATAATGTCTTAAATGATATTTCTTTAGGCTCCCAACCATTAATTCCGGGTATAGTTGCCACTTTATTCGCGGGAGCAAAATCTCCTAATGCAGCACCATATTGAACTTTCAACAATTCAGCATGTTTCAATAAAATATTACATCCTTCCTTTATATCCATCGTAACTACATTTCCTCCAAATGGGATTACCGATAAGAACCGAAGGACATTTTCATGATAGATTGTAATAGAAGAAGTACCGGCACCTAAATCAATAACTACAACACCAGCTTCTTTTTCTTCATCTGATAATACTGACTCAGAAGATGCTATTGGGGATACAACTGCCTTTACAAGTTCATATCCTGAATTCTGAAGGCACATTTTTAGTTTCTCTTCATATATTTCAGGTCCAACAACCAGTTTATATTCTGAACAAAGTTCTGAACCTGCAACACCAATCGGATTATGGATGGATGTTTCGCCATCAACAGAATATGACTGGTTAATAACGTGATAAATCTTATCACCTGGTTGTTGGACAGTAGATCTGGCTTCTTCATATATACTCCGTATATCAGCTTTGGAAATTATCTTACCAGCTTCAATACTCCTGTATAATGTTCGCTCTACTGTTCTTAGTTTCTGACCACTAACATTAACATACAATTTTCTGATCTCTGCATCAAGACCTGCACTTGCTTTGTTAACAGCATTTTTAACAGCCTCAATGGTTTCATCGATATTAAACACAACGCCCCTTCTTATACCTGCAGAGGCAACCATGGAATATCCTAAAATTTCAGTTTTATTCCCTTCATTTTCTCTGCCTATAAGACAAATTGTTGTATTTGTTCCTATATCGACAGCTGCTACAATATTATTCCGTTCACTCATAGGGGTGTATTAAAAATTGTTCACTATTATTTTATCTTTTTGTACAAACTATCTGATTATTAAATTTCAAAGAAACTTTTTTATATTTACTCCAATCATCTCCGACAAAACCCTCAGTATAAAGAGCATATAAGTGTTTGAATTTTCTTTCAATATCTTCAATCTTCCCAAATTCAATTATGTGCTTTCCTACCCTTGGAACAAGTAATATTTCTTTGTTCCTCTTAATATGTATCTGAACTATTAATGATTTCAAATATTTATCGTCATAAATAAAATCAAGTAATAGAGGCAACTCATTTTTTGCTATTTCAGAAGACACATTCCCACTAACTGCTAATACATTTTTAGTGCTTAAAATCGAAAACGGCATTTTACTTCCTTGTTTATCAACATAATAACCACCTTTTGAAGTTATTACTCTGTAATATGGATCCCTTTGGTCTATTTTGACTTTAAGCCCTCCTTTAAAGAATTTACTGTCTGCCTTTTCAAATCCAACATAGACTTCTGCATCTTCTACCCAAGGATTTTTTTCAATCTTTTTTTCAATGGGATCAGTATTTAATTCATTTAATTTTCTCCCCTTCAAACCATTAACGCTATTATAGACCAAATTTTCTATCGATTTTCCAGAGATATATTGTTGCTTTTCCTTAAAAAAAACTTCTACACCATTACATCTTAAATCTTTAACCTGATTTACGATCAAGCATAAAGACGTTATTATAAAGGCTAATAATAAAACCAGGCTTACAAATTTTATGATTACTTTTTTCTTCATAGACTACTGCTGATTTTCAAGCATCTCACAAATTGGTTTTATATATTTATCAATGTTACCGGCTCCCATCGTTATTAAAATATCAAATTCCCTTTCGTTTAGAGTACTAATCAGATTTTCAGCTTTAACTATTCCTCTGCTTTTTATTTTCATTTTTTCAGTTATTATTTCTGAGGTCACTCCAGGTATAGGCAATTCTCTTGCAGGATAAATATCCATCAATATAACTTCATCCAACAAATCAAGACTTCTTGCAAACTCTTCAACAAAATCTTTAGTTCTGGAATATAAGTGAGGCTGAAAAACTCCAAGAATTTTCTTACCCGGATAAAGCTCTTTTATAGATTCAATTGTTGCTCTAATTTCTTCAGGATGATGTGCATAGTCATCTATATAAAGTTTATTATTACTTCTGAAACATATATCAAATCTTCTTTGCACTCCCTGATACTTTGTTGCTGCCTCTTTTATTCTTTCAGGGTCAGCTCCGGCAAGCAATGCTGCTGAAAAAGCCGCAAGAATATTTTCAACATTTACTCTTCCGGGGTAATTAAATCTTACATCTTTTATTATCGCATCCGGTGTAACTATATCAAATTGATAAGCTCCGTTTATAATTTTTATATTTTTCGTATAAAAATCTGCTTCTTCTTTTGTTGAGTATGTAAAGAATTTTTTATTAACAAATCTCTTTGTATCAACTCCTATCCCCTTTTTAAATAAAACAGCACCCCCATCCGGAACATTAGAAATAAACTGGTGAAATGCTTCAAATAATGATTTGTAATCTCCATAAATATCAAGGTGATCAGCATCAATCGATGTTATTATAGCAATATCCGGATTCAATTGTAAAAAAGAGCGATCATATTCATCAGCTTCAGTTACTACAATACTGTCAGGATTTTCAGGTAATATCAGGTTTGAATTGAAATTTTTTGAAATGCCTCCCAGAAATGCTCCGGTATCTATTCCCGATTCTTTTAATAATAATGTCAACATCGTAGTTACTGAAGTCTTACCATGAGTTCCCGACACAGCAATACATTTTCTATTGCTGGTCAGGAACCCTAGTAATTCACTTCTCTTTACTATCTGATAGTTATTCTTTTTTAAATGAATATACTCAGAATGATTGTCCGGTACAGCCGGAGTCCTTACTATCAGAGTATCAGAATTATTAAAAGTAATAGGAAATTGATTGATGTCTTCTATATAGTGAATATTAATACCTTCTTCAGATAATTGACGAGTTAATAATGTTTCAGTTAAGTCATAACCTGCAACATTTTTGCCTGAAATCTTTGCAAATCTTGCAAGCGCACTCATCCCGATTCCTCCTATTCCAAGGAAATATATGTTCTTGATATTTTTAAAATCCAGATTCATTTTTTAATCAGTTTTAATACAATATCTGCTATTTCACTTGCGGCATCAGGTTTCGCCAATAATGAAATATTATTTCTTAAGTCATTCAATTTTACATTATCATCAAGAAGATTAAAAGCAGTTGGAATTAATTTATCCTTGGCTTCAACATCTGTAACTAATATTGCAGCATTTTTTTCAACAAGTGACAATGCGTTTTTCGTCTGATGATCTTCTGCAACATTAGGTGATGGAACTAAAATTGTTGCCTTTTTGACAAGGCATAATTCAGATATAGTACCGGCGCCTGCTCTTGAAATAACTATATCTGAAATTGCATATGCAAGATCCATTCGGGAAATAAATTCAAAAACATGCAGATTTGGACAATTATAAGCTTTCATTTTATCGATAATCGAACTATAATAATAACTGCCGGTCTGCCAAATGAATTCCACTCCTGACTTTGAAATCAATTCGATGGAATTAATTACACTTTCATTAAGGGTTCTTGCTCCAAGACTACCCCCGGTCAAAAGTATTACTTTCTTTTCGGGACTTACCTTGAAAAATTCATATGCTTCAATCTTGTTTACTTTAACTTCTAAAAGACTTTTCCTAACAGGATTTCCAGTGTGGACGATTTTTTCAGCGGGAAAGTAGCGTTCCATTTTATCATAGGCGACACAGATTAAATTCGCTCTTTTACCCAACATTCTGTTTGTGACTCCGGCATATGAATTTTGCTCCTGAATCAATGTTGGAATTTTCATATTTAATGCTACTCTCAAAATTGGACCGCTGGCATATCCGCCCACACCTACCACAACATCAGGGTTAAATTGCTTAATCAAATTACGCGCAAGCTTCATACTACGAGCCAGATTTAAAAAAAAGGTAATCATTTTTATCCCCGGTTTGCGTGGAAATCCAATAACAGGTAAACCAACAATTTCATATCCTGCGGCTGGCACACGTTCCATTTCCATTCTTCCTGAAGCACCAACAAACAGAATTTCACAATCAGAATCTTTTGATTTCAATTCGTTTGCTATTGATAATGCAGGAAAAATATGGCCTCCTGTACCACCTCCGCTTATTATTATTTTAATTTTTCTACTCATACAACAGTATATAAAATATATACTCTATTAATTTTTTTTAATCTAACTAGTCTATTGCACCTACATCAGCAAAAGCATGATCCTCTTCAGGTGGCTCATTAACATTTACCTCAACTTCCTCTATTTGTTCTTCTAATGTGTTTTGATAACTAACCCTAAGAATACATCCTAAAGAAAATGCTGTAAATAAAGTTGAAGTACCTCCCATACTTATCCAGGGAAGAGTCTGACCTGTAACCGGCAATAAACCTGTTGACACTCCCATGTTTATCATTGCCTGTAGTACAAACATAAGTGTCAATCCTGCCACCATAAATGCAGGAAAAGTTCTCTTTGTTTGCTTAATTATTAAACCTGACCTTGCTGCAAATATTATATATGCTAATATTACTATAAAACTAAGCCAACCATATTCCTCCACTAAAATTGCAAATATGAAGTCATTATATGCAGCAGCCATATGATTCCTAACCTTACTTCCTCCGGGACCATGTCCTCCCTGGCCTCCTCTGAATATTGCCATTTTTGCATAGTCTGCCTGTGTGATTCCAATTTCAGACTCAGGATCTCCTTTAATAAACCTATCTATCCTCCCTTTTATAGTATTTAAACGACCTACATTTACACTCGATGCCAGAATATAAAAAACAGCTAAAGCTGCTATCCCTGCTGCAATAGTAAGTCCCAAATACTTCAATGGCACTCTGCCTATAAACATTAAAGTCATTATTGTAAGGAAAAGTAAAGCCGCCGTTGAAAAATTAGACATTGAAATTATCAGACAAACTCCCCCACTAATTATCAAAATCCACAAGAATGTATTGAATGATGGCGGACTATCGTTATCCTGGTTGTTTGCCAATAAACGTGATACGAATAAAACAAGTCCTATTTTTACAATTTCTGCCGGTTGAAAGGAAATAAAACCAAGGTTAAATGTTCTTCCTGTTCCTCCTCCAACTCG
>CAYXJA010000004.1:13372-15704 GCA_964465425.1 uncultured Prolixibacteraceae bacterium
TATCCATTCTATAAATTTCTTACTGCATCTTTAAATTGTCTTCCTCTATCTTCATAATTATCAAATAAATCAAAACTTGCGCATGCAGGAGAAAGAAGAACAGTGTCTCCATTTTCAGCAAGAAAATATGCTGACTTAACTGCATGTATCATACTTTGCGTTTCTACAATTTCAGGAACAATACCTTTATATGCTTCGATAATCCTTGAATTATCTTTTCCCAAACATACTATTGCTTTTACTTTTTGCTTAACAAGTTCTGAAAGCTCACCATAATCATTCCCCTTATCAATTCCTCCTGCAATCCATATCGTGGGTCTGGTCATAGATTCAAGTGCATACCAAACTGAATTTATATTTGTAGCCTTTGAATCGTTAATAAATTCAATACCATGCACCGTCAAATGCTTTTCCAATCTATGTTCAACACCCCTGAAATCAGTAAGGCATTCACGTATAAACTCGCTTTTGATATTTGAAACCATTCCAACTATACCGGCGGCCATCGAATTACAAGCATTATGCTTTCCCTGAAGGGATAAATCATATATTGACATCTCGAACGTTTTTTTATTGTATACTATTCTAATTTTTTCATCATTAATACATGCCCCATTGTCTTCTGATTTACTATCAAGAGTGAAGGGCATTAAATTTGATTCAATTTTTCTTTTGCTTACTTCTTCACTTAAGATTGGATCATCGCTAAAGAACACAAAGAAGTCATCCTTTGTCTGGTTTTGAATTATTCTGAATTTGGAATCTATATAATTCTGCATTTTGTATTCATACCTGTCAAGATGATCCGGAGTGATATTCATCAGAACAGCTACATCTGCTTTAAAGTCATACATCCCGTCAAGTTGAAAACTGCTTAGTTCTATTACATAATATTCATAGTTTTCTTCTGCTACCATTCTTGCAAAACTCTTCCCGATATTTCCCGCTATTGCAACATTTAAACCAGCCCTTTTAAATATTTCGTAAGTCAACATTGTTGTTGTTGTTTTGCCATTGCTCCCTGAAATGCAAATCATCTTGGCATCAGTGTATTTATAAGCAAATTCGATCTCGGAAATTATTGGTATCTGTTTAGCTTTTATCTTTTTTATAATGTCGGCCTTTCCCGGAATACCCGGACTCTTAACAACTATTGCAGCTTTTAAAATTACATCCTCGGTATGCTGGTTTTCTTCAAAATGAATTTGCTTATCTATAAGCTCACTCTTATATATTTCTTTAATTGTTCCATTATCTGATACAAAAACATCAAACCCTTGTTTTAATCCCAGAATTGCAGTTCCTAAACCGCTTTCTCCTGCACCAAGTATCACCAGAAACTTTTTCATTAACGCATTTTTAAGGTTATCACACTTACAATCGCCAATATCATTGCAATTATCCAAAATCTAGAAACTATTTTGGCTTCATGATATCCTTTCTTTTGATAATGATGATGAAGAGGAGCCATTAAAAATATTCTCTTCCCTTCACCATATTTCCTTTTTGTGTATTTAAAATATCCTACCTGCATTACTACAGATAGATTCTCGGCAACGAAAATTCCACAGAACAATGGAATCATTATCTCTTTCCTGATAATAATTGCAAATACAGCCAGAATTCCTCCTAACGCTAAACTTCCTGTATCGCCCATGAAAACCTGGGCTGGGAATGCATTATACCATAAAAAACCAACTGTTGCTCCAATAAATGCAGCAACAAAAATCGAAAGCTCACCAATATTTGGTATAAACATTATATTCAAATAATCGGCTAATGCTATGTGACCACTTACATAAGCTAAAATACCAAGTGTAGATGCACTTATTGCCGTTGTACCGGCTGCTAATCCATCAAGCCCATCGGTAAGATTAGTAGC
Source organism: uncultured Prolixibacteraceae bacterium (assembly GCA_964465425.1). Lineage (GTDB taxonomy): Bacteria > Bacteroidota > Bacteroidia > Bacteroidales > Prolixibacteraceae > CAYMTR01. The sequence goes on from CAYXJA010000004.1 coordinate 15,255, forward strand.
ATTAGAAACAGATGTTATTATAAATATTATTAGCAAGATGTAAAAAATCCATGTTGCAATATCCTGAATATTATCCGGTAAGAATTTAAAAAGACTCTTATAGTCAAGCTCCTGTCCTTTTACAAAGGGTATTGTTGTTTTTGTTGATTTAACCTCTTTAGTAGTATAGCTAACTTCTTGTTGCCCTGTTTCCTGATTTACGTGAACCTGAGTAATGTATTTCCCTTGCTTATCTGTTACTTTTTCACGTACAACAACATCATCACTTATATATAAAGTTGCTGCCACAATCAAACCCAGAGAAACCTGTCCCAAGATTTTAAATTTTCCGGCAAGACCTTCTTTATCTTTTTTAAATACTTTAATGTAATCATCAATAAAACCTATTAATCCTAACCAAATGGTTGTAATGATCATTAACCATACATAAATATTATCCAGGCGGGCAAA
>CAYXJA010000004.1:15804-23967 GCA_964465425.1 uncultured Prolixibacteraceae bacterium
TCAATCAATGAATAGATGTAATATATCATATCTTCATTTTTTATTCAATTTCAAAAATTTTCTTTATAACCTCCTTATCATCAAAGTGATGTTTAACTCCATTTATTTCCTGATAGTTTTCATGTCCCTTTCCTGCGATAAGAATTATATCTCCTGGTTGTGCCAGCAATACTGCTGTTTTTATTGCTTCATATCTGTCCTGTATTGTAAGTACTTTTTTAGAGTTACTTATATCAACCCCACTTTCCATATCCCGCAATATTTCTTTTGGATCCTCTGTTCTGGGATTATCAGAAGTTAAAATCACTTTATCACTGTATTTGCAAGCTATTGATGCCATCTTCGGACGCTTGGTCTTATCCCTGTCCCCTCCTGCTCCGGCAACACAAATAATTGCTTCCCCTCTATTTCTTATTTCGCTTATTGTTGACAAAACATTTTCTAAAGCATCAGGAGTATGCGCATAATCAACAACAGCAAATTTTCCTTCCGGTGATTTAATTACTTCAAACCTTCCATTTACCGGAACCATCTTGCTTAATTCAATCAATACATCTTGTTTTTCAAAACCAATTAAAAGAGAAGCACTATAAACAGCCAGAAGGTTATATGCATTGAATTTCCCAACAAAATGAGTCCAAACTTCACTTGAATCCAAATTCAAAAGCATTCCATCAAAATGACTTTCAATTATTTTGCATTTATAATCAGCTAAAGATCTCAATGAATAAGTGTATTTTTTTGCTTTTGTATTCTGAACTATTATGTTCCCGTTTTTATCATCAACATTTGTAAGTGCAAATGCTTCAGGTTTAAGAAAATCAAAGAATTGTTTTTTTACTCTTAAATATTCATCAAATGTCTTATGGTAATCCAAATGATCATGTGTAATATTTGAGAATATGGCACCATCAAAGTCCAATCCGAAAATTCTGTTTTGATCTATTGCATGTGAACTTACTTCCATAAAACAGTATTCACATCCTTCATTAACCATTTCAAAGAGAAGTTTGTTAAGCTGTAATTGATCAGGTGTAGTATGCGACGATTGGAATTCTTTGTCGTTTATCAAATAAACTATTGTGGAAATCAGTCCTGATTTAAAACCAAGGCCTGTTGCCATTCGATATAAAAGCGTTGCAGTTGTTGTCTTACCATTGGTGCCAGTGACTCCGTATAATTTAAGCTTTTTTGAAGGATTGTCATAAAAATTAGATGCTATTATTCCAAGGCATGCTGAGGAGTTAGTAACTTTAATATATGTAACATCGATATTTATTACTGAAGGCATTTTTTCACAAACAACAACAACAGCTCCATTCGCAATTGCCTTTTCCATGTAATCATGTCCATCATTATGCGTACCACTGATTGCAAAGAAAATAAAACCAGGTCCTACTTTTCTTGAATCAATTTCTAATCCTTTTATATCAATATCAATTCTTCCAACTGATTTCTCAATTGTCAATCCATATAAAAGTTCTTCAAGTTTCTTCATAAATTTCAGCTTCAATTAATCTTTCAACTTAAACTTAAATACACTACCTGTCCTTTTCCACATGTAGTTCCCGGCTGAGGAGATTGTCTTACAACCTTCCCTATTCCATTAATGTTACATTTAAATCCAGCCCCTTCTAATATGAATATTGCATCTGAAGCTCCCATCCCAAATACATTTGGGATCTGCCCTTTTACATAATTCTTTCCTTTTAGCTCTACTATTTTTTCTTCTTCATTAGTAGAAACCCAATCCGGATCATCTTTCGGAGATTTATACCTCAAATCCAATTTTCTGCATACTATCTTTGTCTCCTTCTCCAAACCATTCATCACCGGAGGAAGTTTCTTATTATCCTTTTGTTTATGTTCATTCTCAATATTGATATCGGTTGACATAACACAATCAGCAATATTGCGAAAAACGGGTCCGGCTATAGAACCACCGTAATAATCTCCTTTAGGTTCAGAAATAACAACTATACAGGAATACTTGGGGTTTTCAGCAGGGAAATATCCTGCAAATGAAGCTCTGTAACGACTATCCAAATATCCCCTCTTCTTATCATATATCTTTGCAGTACCTGTCTTACCTGCAAAATGATATTTACCTGACTTTATATTTTTAGCAGTACCATTTTCAACTACCCCTTCCAACATTGATTTTAATTTCCTTAAAGTAGAATTACTGCAAATTGAATATTTAAGAACCTCAGGCTCATATATTTTTTGAATATCACCATTATCTCTAATTGATTCAACAAACATTGGCTTCATCATCTTGCCATCATTGGCAACAGCATTATATAATGTCAAGAGCTGTAATGGGGATATTTGCAATTCATAACCATGTGATATCCAGGTTAAAGAAGTTCCCCACCAATTTTCATCTGAAGGATATTTTATATAAGGTTTTGATTCACCTTTGAATCCAAGATCCAGTTTTTCATTTAGTCCCAGCCTGTAAATCCTGTTAATAAATTCTTTTTCCCTGCCTTTATAGCATTTGTTGATTATTTTGGCAATACCTACATTTGAAGAGCGTTCAAAGATTTCTTTAACTGTCATCTTGCCATGTTCACCATGACCGTAATCACTGTCATATATGGTCTTGTCGTATATCTTCCACTTACCGTCTTCAATATCAAAAACATCACTGGTGTCAATTAATCCTTCTTCCAAAGCTACCAGCATTGAAGCAAGCTTAAATGTCGATCCGGGCTCAGTACAACCTTCATGACCGTATGCATAGTTGTAAATTTCCTGATATTCTCCATTCTTCAAACCCAAATTTGAAATAGCCCGAATCTTTCCGGTACTTACTTCCATTACAACAGCAGTTCCATATTCTGCCTTACTTTTCAATAATTGATTACGCAGGTAAGTTTCAGTTACATCTTGCAAGTAAACATCGATAGTCGTATAAATATCCCTTCCCTTTTCAGGTTCTATTGATGTTATGTTTACCCACCTTCCGGAAAGATTTTGCTGAACCTGCAATCCTTCGTTTCCTCTTAAATAATCTTCAAACATTCCCTCAATTCCGGATATCCCTTTTGTACCCTGATATCCATCACCAGTCCCTTTATTCACTAAACCAATTGTCCGGGAAGCCATTTTTCCTTGCGGTGAAAAACGCACATTTTCCTGAACGACTATAAATCCCCCCTTAAATTTGCCCAGTTTGAATATTGGGAATTTTTCAATTTTCTTTAACTGCTCATATGTTACTTTTTGCGGATGAATTAAATAATATCTGTCTTTCCGCTTATAAGCAGCTAAAAGCTCTTTTTTAAATTGAGAACTCGATTTATCAGGAAAAATTTTTGAAAGCTTTTTTGAAAGATTGCTTACTTCACTACTAAAAATTGCCCGTACAGTAGGAGCTCCAAGATCAAATCTAATTTCATAAAATGGGACTGATGTAGATAATACCCTTCCATCGTGCGCGCAAATATCACCCCTTATACCTTCTATCACTGATTCCCTGTCTTCAAGATATTTTACTTTACTACCCCATTTCTCACTCCCTGTAAGCTGTATTATTACTATCTTAACAACAATGCTTAATGAAAAAATCAATACTATTGCCAACAGTATGGTGTATCGGAATAATATGATCTTTCTTAAATTCATTTTTTTAAATATCAGTCAATTTTTATTTTTCTTGGAGGTTCGTTAGACTGCTTTAGTCCTAATCCTCTTTTTTGTGTTTCCTTTAAAATAGTTGAGTATCGGCTTAGCCTCATCAACCTGGCTTCCGTTGTTGCAGATTCAGATCTCAATGCTCTAACCTGTTCTTGTACCAGATGCGTTTCTCTTAGTATCTTTTCTCCTCTAAAACGAGTTGATATCATAAACAAACCCAAAAAAGCCAACAAAACAACAACCGGCAACCATTTCAACATGTTTTCATTTAAAAAAACGCTGCCAAGTAAAATCTGCCGTACACCTACCTTGTTCTTTGGTTTTTCTTTTTCAATCATATTAAATTCTTTCAGCTATTCTAAGTTTTGCACTCCTGGCTCTGGGATTAATGCCTATTTCTTCTTCAGATGGCATTACTACTTTTTTACCTGCTTGTTTGAATTTCAATATTTTATTTCCAAAAAAGTCTAATTGTACATCTCCTGAAAATCCCCCTTTATTCAGATAATTTTTAACTAATCTGTCTTCCAAAGAGTGATAACTTATTATCACAAGTCGTCCTCCCGGATTTAAAACATCAGCTGAATCTTCTAAAAAACACTTCAACGTGTCCAGCTCTTTATTTACTTCAATCCTAATAGCCTGAAATATCTGAGCTAAAAATTTGTTGGCCGATTTTACAGGAATTAATGGCCTTAATATTTCAGTAAAAGAACGTGTGTCAACAATCCTCTTTAATTGTCTTTCTTTAATAATCGTAGCTACAACTTTTCTGGCATTATCGATTTCCCCATATTCCCTGAAGATCCTAATCAGTTCATTTTCTTCGTATTCATTAACTACACTCTCTGCGGTCAGCTTGCCCTTTTGATTCATCCTCATATCCAGATCACCATTAAACCTGAATGAAAAACCTCGCTCTGCAACATCAAAATCATGAGAAGAAACTCCCAAATCAGCTAATATTCCATCTACCTTTTCAAATCCATAATACTTCAGGAAATTTTTTAAATACTTGAAATTGTGATTCACAAAAAGAAATCTGTCATCATGAATTATGTTTTCGATTGAATCTGAATCCTGATCAAAGGAAATCAACTTACCGTCTTCTAGCTTTTTTAATATTTCTCTTGAATGGCCTCCACCTCCAAACGTAACATCAACATATACACCTCCGGACTTAATATTTAGACCGTCAATTGATTCATTTAATAAAACAGGTATATGATAAGTATTATCCATCGTCGCAATTATTTAAAAATTTCCTCCCAGAAATTCTTCAAACAATCCTCCAAAATCTTCATCAGGCAACATCGATTTCTTGAATTCTTCAACATCCCACAACCTGATTCTGTCTCCCTGACCTGTAAATACAACATCTTTAACTATTCCTTTTTTCTCAAAAAATGAATTCGGAATACTCAATCTGCCATTCTCTGCTATTGAAACTTTTGTGAAGTTTTGATAAAATTTATCAAGCAACCTACTCTGACGGGGATCATTGGGATTTAATTTTGATTTAATATAAAGAATTCTCTTTTCCCATGAACTTGCAGGATACAAATTCAAACACCTCTCATATGGATCCAACTCAACAACAAACCCCTCTTCATATTCCCTTCCAAGCTCCTTTTTATAACTTGACGGCAATACTACTCTTCTTTTATCATCTATGGTAGCATTATATTGACTAGAGAATACAGGCATATAGGTTTAGATATTTAAAATTCAAAATTAGAATTTATTCCACTTTATTACAATTTTATTCCACTTTATTACACAATATTTCACCCACATTTCACTAAAACTTTTCAACAAATTGTTTAAAACTGTCCTACTCAGAATATTAACTAGTAGTAAGCTCCCATCATAATAATGTTGTCTGAAACATTTTACTTTTACTTAAAATAGTATTATAAAAATTTTATTACTTTTCGGGGCTTTAAAAAAATACTAAATGAAGGGAGAAGAAATCAACGAAATTTTTCAACCTATTGAATTAAAAAAAATAATTGAAGGCAAAAATCCAAAGCTTGCAAAAAGAATTCCTGGATTTGTTTATTCTTTGCTTAATAGAATACTTCACTTAAATGAAGTAAATGCAATTATTAAAAATCGTAAAAGTAATTCCGGAGTTGAGTTTATTACTGAAGTAATTAATTATTCAGGATCCCAATATGAAATATACGGAATAGAAAACATTCCTGAATCAGGTAAATTTATTTTTGCATCAAATCACCCGCTTGGTGGTCTCGACGGACTCATTCTACTTAAATTATTAAACGAAAAAGTTGGAAAAACAAGAACTATGACAAACGATTTTCTTTTAGAAATCGATCCATTAAGAGAGTTTTTTATACCAATTAATAAAGTAGGCAAACAAGCACGTAATACTGCTCCCCTTGTTGAAGATTTATATAAATCTGATCACCAGATTATGATTTTCCCTGCCGGATTATGCTCAAGAAAAATTAATGGCAAAATAACTGATCTAACCTGGAATAAACATTTTATTCAAAAAGCTATTGAATATAAAAGAGATATTATACCGGTTCACTTTGAGGGAAGAAATTCTAACTTTTTTTATAACCTGGCTAACATAAGAAAAAAATTAAAGATTAAATTCAATATTGAAATGATCTTCCTTGCTGATGAAATGTTTAGAAATAAAAAGCGCAGATTTAAAGTCAGCTTTGGCAAACCAATTCCATTTTCTTATTTTGACAATACTAAAAAACCATTGGAATGGGCAAATGATGTAAAAAACATCTCATACTCACTTGAAGATTCTTCTATTTAAATCAACCTGACAATTCTAAAAATGAAAAATATAGTTTCGAAAATTCCGGTCAATATATTAGAAAAAGAACTAACTCCGGAAAAATTCATGCGTAATACCAATAAAGGGGGAAATCAAATTTTTATTGTTACTGCTCACGATTCGCCAAATATAATGCATGAAATTGGCAGACTCAGAGAAATTACTTTCAGAAAAGCAGGCGGGGGTACCGGAAATGAAACGGATATTGACAGCTACGATATTGCCGAAATTCCATACAAACAGTTAATAGTCTGGGATCCTGATGCTAAAGAAATACTTGGAGGATACCGGTACATCTTATGCAATAATCTTGGTTATAATAAAAATGGCGAACCAAACCTGGCTACAGAGCATTTGTTCCACTTTACTGAAAAATTTAAAACGGAATATTTACCTCATACACTTGAATTAGGAAGGTCTTTTGTTCAACCTGAATATCAATCAAGCAAAGCTGGAGCTAAAGCTCTTTTTGCCCTGGACAACTTATGGGATGGCTTAGGTGCTTTAACTATTGATCATCCTGAAATGGAATATTTCTTTGGAAAAGTTACTATGTATACTCACTTTAACATTGACGCACGTAACTTTCTCCTTTGCTTCTTAAATAAATACTTTAGTGATCATGAAGAACTTGTTTTTCCAAAAGAAAAATATAAACTTCAACTAAATTTATCTAATTACGAAAAATTCTTTTCAAGCAATAACTTTAAGGAAGATTACAAAATACTTTCTCAGAAAGTCCGCGAGAATGGAGAAAACATACCTCCTTTGATTAATGCTTATATGAGCTTATCTCCAACAATGAGATCTTTTGGAACAGCAATTAACGATGAATTCGGAGATGTCGAAGAAACAGGTATAATTGTTACCATCAAAGATATTTATGAAGCTAAAAAAGATCGCCACATTGAAACTTATTTAAGTAACAAAAAATAAGGCTAATATGCCCGCTCATTTTTGCCTTCGTAAAAATTAATAAATGATGTATTTACTACCTTATTCCCTCCCGGAGTGGGGTAATTCCCTGTAAAATACCAGTCTCCAGTATTTTCAGGGCATGCCTTGTGCAAATCATCAACTGTCTGAAAAACAAGCTCAATCTCTGCATTACAGCCTATGGGCTTCAACATTTCACCCATCTTTAGTGATATTTCTTCATCACTAAATGGCTTATATATATCTGTCACATAATTAATTATCTCTTCCTTGGGCATATTCTTCTGTTCACAACATTTCTTGTAAACTTTGTCAATTATTTTACCCATTCCCCTATCCTTCAATAATTCAATTGCAGCCAGGAATGCTGCAAATTTATTTAACTCAGCCATGTCAATTCCATAACAATCAGGATATCTGATTTGAGGAGCAGAAGAAACAATAATTATTTTTTTAGGAGATAATCTGTCTAATATCTTCAGAATGCTTTGCTTAAGCGTGGTTCCCCGTACTATTGAATCGTCAATTATTACAAGAGTATCAACGTATTTCTTTACAACACCGTATGTCACATCGTAAACGTGAGTAACCAAATCATTCCTGCCAGTATCTCCGGCTATAAATGTTCTTAGTTTAACGTCTTTAACAGCAATTTTTTCTATCCTTGGTTCAAGAGAAATTATTTCTGAAAGCTTTTCTTCGTCAAGATTTCCGTTTAATATCTTAATCTGATTCTTCTTCCATTCCAACAAATGACTACG
>CAYXJA010000005.1:0-13954 GCA_964465425.1 uncultured Prolixibacteraceae bacterium
CATGTGATTACTGTGAAATCTCTTATTCCGGGATTTTTCTACTGGGATGTAGTAAGGTTTGAACCGTTTTAATAGGTATGATAAATATGATCAGAGAAATGAAAAATATTTTATACATAATAATTTCAGTGATAATAATTTCACTGGTTACAGGATGTGAAGACGATACCTGGAACGAGCACTATTCTAATAATCCGGAAACAATCAATGGAAGTGTGTGGACAGCATTGAAAGCTGAAAGCAATGTTTCGAAATTTGTAAGCCTTATTGAAGAATACAATTTTGATGACTCATTATTTTTTGAAGAATGTAATGATGTTTACACTTTATTCGTTCCTGACAATAATGCGATTGATAAGTTTTCTGAGAATGGGAAGATGAGAAAACAAGATGTTGCTTTTCATATTCTTAAGTTTTTCATTCAGCCAAACAATATTACAGGAGTAAGAAAAGTACAGACTTTATTATTAAAGTTTGCCGAAGTCAATAACACAGGGGATTCTCTTCTATTCAATGATATTCCTGTGAAGTTTTCAAGCCCATTGTATGAAAATGGCAGGTATTTTATTTTAGGATCAGTGGCAAAACCTTATCCAAGTATATATGAATATATAAGTGAAAATATGCCTGCATTGAAAGTGTATATTGATGACAAAGATTCAATAGTGCTTGACAAGGAAAGAAGTAAACCTCTTGGTTTTAATGAAGATGGTGAAACAATCTACGATTCTGTTATTACTGTAATAAACAAGTTTGAAGAAGAATATTTTGAAGTATCAGAGGAATTCAGGCTTAAATCTGCAACTTTAGTTTTCCCTCAAAAAGAAACCTACCAGAATGCTTTAACGAAAATGGCCTTGGCAATTGGTGGAGATTACACATCTTATCTTGATATTCCTGATAAATGGCAACAAGAAGTTTTAATTCCATATTTGCTGGAAAGAGGAGTTTTTGAGAATCAGTTAGAAACAAGAGATTTTGAAAAAGACACTTTAAAAAACATATTGGGGGATGATATTCTTTTAGATTATTTTCCTGTGGATAAAGCAATATGCAGTAATGGCTATGTTTATGATTATGATTATTTCGAAATACTTGATTCCTTGTATTTAAGACCATTAAGGACAGAAGCAGAAGCTTTGCTTAATGTTTTGGGAAAGGATAAATACAAATGGAATGATAGTGTTACAATTATTAGTGATCAAACATTTGTTCCTGATGCTGATAATGTAGGAACAGCTTCAAATGATTCAATTCTGAAGGTGATTTTCCCTGCTAAATACGAAGGATTTTATAGTTTGGAATTTAAAACAGAACCTTTATTCCCAAGGCGCTACCTTTTTGTAGTAAGAACGCATATGGACTTTGGGGGTATATTTGATATTTATATAAATGACGTTTTAGTCAAAACATTTGACTGGAATGAATTTAAAAAGTCAAAAGGAATCATTCCAAGCTCAGTTGAAGGTGTACGTTTTATACCTGACGGGCGATTTAATAAATTTGACTTCTGGGTTGAAAATATTACAGAATATGGAAAGGCGAAAGTAAGGCTAGAATATAAGGGACCAAGTACCTTAACTAATAACGGACTTGTTCTTGACTATATAGAATGTGTTACTGAAGATATGATTGATAAAATTACTGAAAATCCGTGATAGAAACCTTGTATTAATATTTCATTCTAAATGGTACAATAATGAAGAAAAAGATCGATATAGAATTAAATACAGGGTTTTCGCCCGAATTTTTAATAAGTTCAAAGATGAATTATAAATTAATATGCCAAGAAATAAAGACTCTAATTTTATGTAGTTTCTTTTTACTGGCTTTTATTGTCACTGTAAGTGCGCAGAATTCGCAGGTTGTAAAAGGTAGGGTATTATCACCTGAGAACAAACCTGTACCTAACGTTTCGGTGAGTGTAGAAGGATCATTTGAAATGCCTTCTCTTACAAATGAAGCAGGTGAATTCTCTGTTAACGCATCAAAAGATAATCAGTGGATAAATGTAGTGCCATCATCTGATTACAAGAGAAAAAGGGTTTTTCTGGACAATAGAAGTGAGATGGAAGTAATGGTAACTCCAATAGATATTTCAGGAGGAGAAGATGAAGTTATTATACTTACTCAGTCTGAGAAATCAAGAGATATGTCAACTTCATTTTCTGAACTTGCACTAAAGGATGTCAAGAATACTTTTACAACTTCTGTTGACAGATATATGCAGGGCAGGTTATCCGGAGTATATGTTATTAATCAATCAGGGACACCTGGTAGTGGAGCTGCTACATTTATCAGGGGCATAAATTCATTGAATGCTTCTAACCAGCCTTTATTTATAGTTGACGGTATAATAATGGAGTCGCAGGGAGTATTTGGATCTGTTATTGACGGATTTTCATATAATCCACTTCAATCTGTTAATCCTCTGGATATATCAAATGCTGTGGTACTTAAAGATGCTGTATATTCAGCTGCTTATGGTTCAAAGGCTTCTAATGGTGTTGTAATGATTTCAACATTAGACCCAAGTGCAACTGAAACATCGTTTGAGATTGATTTTAGAAGAGGCCTTTCTTTAAAACCAGAAAGATATATACCTCAAATGAATGCTCAGCAGCATAAGACTTTAGCTAATGAGCTTATTTATTCATCGGGGATGTACGAAGAGGATCTTGTAGAATTCTATCAGAATCTTTTTGTTGAACCAGATGATGAAAGATATATTAACTATCAGCATGATACTGACTGGCAGAAATACATATTTGAAGATGCTGCCTTTACTAATTTCAATATAAAGGTAAAAGGTGGAGATGAAATTGCCCGTTACGGATTATCATTCGGATATCTTAATGAAAATGGAATCTTAAAGAGTACTAATTATGATGGATACAATATTCGTTTTGTCAGTTTAGTTAATATTTTCAAATGGATGAGGATGAATGCTACGGTTTCGTTCAATACTTATACTACAAACCTCAGAGAATCGGCAAGAGTGAAAGAAACGAGTCCAATATGGACAAGTCTTGCCAAATCACCTTTATTGAATCCATATCAATATGATACAGAAGGAAAAGAAACTGTCATGCTATCTGAAGTTGATGAATTTGGAGTAAGTAACCCTTTAGCAACTATTGAAAATTTCGAAGCTAGTGCAAGAAACTATCATATTGTTACTGCAATAGGCTTTGAAGTCGACCTGGCTAAGAACCTTCAGCTTAGAACAAATATCGGTATTACTTATAATTCCCTGAAAGAAAAGCTATTTATGCCAAATATTGGTATGGAAGTTTATTACGACGGCGAAGCTTATAATGTTGCAAAAGCATCTACTAATACTTTCAACGGTTTTAGCAATAATACAATGTTGATCTTTAATAAGAAATCAGGTTCCGGTCATACCTTCAATTCAACAACAGGTATGAATGTAATGACAAATCAATTTCAGTATGACTGGGGCATCGCTAAGAATTCTCACCAGAATGATGAATACAGAATGTTAAACAACGGAGTTGACAATCTTCGTGAAATGGGCGGAGACAACAGAAACTGGAACTGGTTATCTTTTTATGAAAAAGCATTCTATTCTTTCAAAGATAAATATATGGCTACTCTTGTTGTATCTCTTGATGGATCTTCAAGGTTAGGACGCCAGGCTGCCAATACAATCAGCTTGTTTAATAATCCTTTTGGATTGTTCTATTCCGCAGGTTTAGGTTGGAGAATCTCAAATGAACCATTTATTAATCAGGTTGAATGGCTTGAAGAATTAAAACTTAGGGCATCTTACGGACATACCGGAAACGATGATATCGGAGAGTCAAATGCTGCAAGTTTTTATAATACCATTAAATACAGGGAAACGACTGGTATATACCCTTCCACCATACCTAATCCCGGTCTTACTTACGAAACACTTGATAAACTGAATGCCGGTGTCGATGTTGCATTATGGGGAAACAGAGTAAGGGCTAATTTTGATGTTTTCAAAACGACTGTTAGCAATATGTTGATTTATCGTCCCCTTGATCCTTATTTCGGATATGAATACCGACCTGAAAATTCAGGGAAAATGGAAAATACAGGATGGGATGCTTATGCTTTCGTAAGAGTAATAAATGGCAAACATTTTAAATGGGATGTTGAAGCAAATATATCTAAAGTTCAAAATATTGTTACCGAAATAGATAATGATTTATTTGTAACTGAAATGAATGACTACAGCGTTGTAAATAAAGTAGGAGCTGCTGCAAATAGTTTTTACGGTTACATATTTAACGGCACTTATGCTACTACCGAAGAAGCTAATGCGGCTGCTAAAGTAAATGACAGAGGAATTCCATTTAAAGCCGGAGATGCTAAATTTCAAGACATTTCAGGTCCAAATGGAGAAAAGGATAATATAATCAATGATTATGACAAGACTGTTATTGGTTCTTTCTTACCGGATTATACCGGAGGTATATCAACAACATTGACATATAAAAATTGGTCATTGAGTGGTTATATGAACTTTGTTTTGGGAAATGATGTGTTCAATTACTTGCGTTACAAAAATGAATCAATGAAAGATTTTTCAAATCAAAGTAGCAATGTTTTGAATCGTTGGCAATATGAAACCCAGATTACTGACGTTCCAAGAGCTGTTTGGAATGACCCGGTAGGAAATAGTGATTTTTCAACAAGATGGATAGAAGATGGCTCATATATAAGATTAAAGAATGTATCGCTTAGCTATAAGATTCCGCATGAATTTCTAGTATTTAAAAATGCTGAATTTTATATTTCTGCAATGAATTTATTTACATTCAGCAGATATCTCGGTTACGACCCTGAGTTTGCTTTTTCTTATAATCTTATTGATCAGGGTATAGATTACGGACAAACTCCTAGTCCCCGACAGTTTCTAATTGGAGTTAAAATTGGATTATAAAACAGGAGACATAATTATGAATAAAAAGATTAAATCGGTCATAATTTTATTTTCAGTCTTTCTCTTAATGGGAAGCCTGACTTCGTGTGAAGAGTTTTTCTCACCTGACCAGGATAATAAAGTTTCGGAAGAAGATTTATACAATGACTGGTATGAATACAGATCAACAGCCATGGGATTATATGGTCTGCAACAGGAACTTGTTGAACAGCTTGTAGTATTGGGTGAGTTGAGGGGAGACTTACTTACTGTTACTGAAAATGCTGATGTTGATTTAATGGAAATATATAATTTTAATATTTCTAAAGAAAATAAATATGCATCTCCTCAGAATTTCTTTAAGTTAATAGCAGCTTCTAACAAATTTTTATCCATACTTGAAAAAGAACATCCCGAAGTATTGGATAAAACTGCTCCTGTTAATAATTATGACAGACTATATGGTGAAGCATTGTGTATGAGAGCATGGGCTTATTTTAATGCAGTTCGTATTTATGGGAAAGTACCATTTATCGATCAGAGATTATCTACAATAGAAGAAATAAACGATTTTATTAATTCTCCGACTACTTATAAAGATAGCATCTATATTGAATATAGCATCGATGGATATAACAACGATACTATTTACAATAAAGAAACAGTGCTCGAAAAACAGTACTTTGATACTGACATGATTATCCGCCATTTTACTAATGAACTTGAAACTAAGGTTAAGGCCGTAGGGGTAAACCATTATATCGAGAATCTCGATAATTCATGGGAAGTTACTATCTGGAGCGAATGGGGCTACAACACTTTATTGGGCCATATGTATCTTACTATTGGTGACCTGGCAAAAGGAGCTTTCTATTTTGAAAAGGTTCTTTATAATAGTTCAACGAATAACAGATATCAGCTTGATAACTCATTTTCAGGTAGTCAATGGGGAAATATTTTTTTAAATATCGACAGTAGAGAACATATTTATACTATCTGGTTCAATAAAGCTAAACAACAACAAAATGGGTTTCAGCAATTATTCGAATCATGGGGGTCTAATGAATATATGCTTCAACCTACTAAAGATGCGGTACATAAATGGGAATCTCAATGGTATGGGACTCAGGTTCTATACAATTATACAATTTATGATAGTACAAGAACAATTGATCCCGGATATCCCGGACAGGATATAAGAGGTTTTGGAATATCTTATGTATATGCGGATAATAATTTAGATGTGCCTGATTATTTCGATATGTTGGAATATAAGAGACTGGGAGAAGAAAGAAGTGTTGAAAGGGTAATGGAAAATGTTGATACTATTGTCTATAAATACTCACAGAAGAGTACCGGTTTTTCACGCGATCCAAACTTTATAATTTATCGTGCCGGAGGTGTTAATTTATATTTAGCTGAAATATACAACTACTGGGTATTTGAAGATAAAAACGGAAATCCTCAGTCATACACAAGAAATGCCCTTAACATTATTAACGACGGCAGTAATTACAATTCAAGTACTACCCGTACCCAAATGGGAGTAAGAGGAAGAATTGGTCTTGGAAGAGGCGAATCAGCATTCAAGCTGGAAAATATTACATTCTTCTTCGATCCTTTCACAAATAAGGTTACAGGATGGGTTGATATGACCGGAAACTTACTTGCTAAGCAAAATTATCTCGAAGATAACATTATGGAAGAAAGAGCCCGTGAACTGGCTTTTGAGGGTGAACGTTATTATGACCTTATGAGAGTTGCAAAACGAAGAAATGATCCGTCTTATCTTGCTAAAAGAGTAAGTGCGAAATATCCTGCCGCAAAGCGCGATAACGTATATAACTTATTGCTTGACGAAAGAAACTGGTATATTAATTATTTCAAATAGACCCGTTATTATTTAAATAATAAAAGGCATCCTTAATTATTTAAAGATGCCTTTTTTTATTGATTCATATACTTCAATCAGCTTCTCTGACTGAATATTGATATTGAAGTTTCTTTCAACACTGGTTCTTGCTTCAATGCTTAATGTTTCAATCTTTGCGTCATCATCAAGTAACTTTATTAAAGCTTCCGAAAGTGTTTGATAATTATTCGGGCGATATACAACTCCTCCTCCCGACTTATTTATTATCTCAGGAAATGCCCCAAGTTCAGGCTGTACGACCGGAATACCCGATGCCATAGCTTCAGAAAGATATATACCAAATGCTTCACCATTTCTGACAGGAACAGAAATAATTTTCATCCTGCTTAGGAAATTCATTCTGTGATTCCCTTCAAAGCCTTCCCAGAAATGAGAAAAAGGTCTTAACGATAAGTCCTCAAGTTTCTTTTTCTGCTCTTTAATAAATTTTATATCTTCTGCTGTACTTCCTCCCGTTATATGTAAATGCACATCATTGAAGCGATCATGCTTTTTAAGCTCTATAAAGGCATCAATTAATATGTCCAGACCATTATCATGGTTCATCCTCGAAATAAAGCCTATTTCCCTCTTTTTTTGACTTTGCGGGACAAATTTATAATCGAGTGGATCTACCCCTAAGTGCACTGTCTTTATTTTCTCAACCGGAATTTCCATCCATGTCAATATCCTGTTAGCAAAATAATCACTGACAGAAATAAAACAATCTACATCTTTTGCCCTTTCTGTCATTAACTTCCATACCTTTTCCCTGAAAGAAGGTTTCATTACTTCTACCCAAACATCTTCATCCTGAAGGGAACATACTACAGGAATATTGAGTTTTTGCTTAATCCTCCTTGCTAATCCCAGTAATAAAGCATTTGAAAGATGAATAATATCCGGCTTGCAATTCTCAGCTATCCAATCGACCATTTTATCCAATTCTTCACTTTGTTTGCCTTCTTCCCCAAGCAGCATAGAGACTGTCATCTCTTCAAGTCCTTTGGCATTGGTTGATCCTGCCATCCCTGCTGCAAACTTCATAAGTGGCTTTGAATTTAGAAAATTGTCAAACCACTTCGGTGCTTTTCTGAAAATAGGATATAATTGCTTTAGATAAATGCTTATCGCTCCATAAAAAACCGGTACATCCGAGATGTCATGTTCATCCGAAAAAAGAGGAAGATACATCGGAACCTTAACAACACTGTGACCGTTTTTAATAAGAGAACTTACAAATTTGCTGTCTCGCAGACAGTTGCCGCAGTAAAATGTTCCTCCCGAACCCGGTATTATCTGAACTATATTCATGCCTGATTATATTTTATATTTTTATGGATTGATTTTTTAATTTCCTATAAATATGATGTTTCCGTCAGCACAAGCAACTACAATCCCTTTTTCTGTTATTGCTGGAGTATTAATCACCGGTGTCCCTATTTCATAAGTCCAAATGTTTTTGCCGGTTTGAATATCAAGAAGAAATAAATCGCCTCTCATATTAACTCCCAAAACATGCTTTTTGTTTATTACTGTAGAAGCATCAACTCTTGAGCCTGAATTTTTTTTCCAGAGTATCTTTCCTGTTTTTCTGTCGAAACAATATACAAACTTATCTCTGCTGCCTAAAATCACTTTATCATTATTTACAGAGGGAGAAGCTAAAAATGGCAGGTCTGACTCTTTATTCTCATATTTCCAAAGTATTTTCTTTTTATTTAAGTCGATACAGGTAAGCCCACCGCTATAATCACCAACATAGGCTTTATTGTCAATCAATGCCGGTGAAGATGCAACGTAGGTAGCAACCTCTACCTTAGAATCTAAAAGTCCTGTTTTTACATCGACGATATGAAGAAATCCGTCACACCCCCCAAACACTGCTTTATTGTTTTCAATAGCAGGAGAACTGTTCAGGTAGTTATCAGATTCATATTTCCAGATTTCTTTTCCTGTAAAAGCATTTACACCATGAAGGAAGAAGTCGTAACTGCCTGCTGCTATTATCTTTTTGTCGCCAAGATCAATAAACGCAGGAGCTCCCATGATTTGATTTCCGGTTTTATATTCCCAAATCTTTTTCCCTGTTTTAATGTTGACTGCAAACAATGAACCTGAAAGATTTCCAAAGTAAACAACTTCATTATAAATAAGTGCAGGAGCTTCAATTGAATTTCCGGAGTTGAATTTCCAGATCAGATTTCCTTTTAAATCAAGGCATAACATTTCTCCATTGGTGGCACCAACTATTATCTTTCCATCATTAATAACGGGAGCTGATTTAAAAGAGGATTCAGTTTTGTATACCCATTTTTTATTCGGTTTCTGTGGAAATTCAAAATTAGTAGCACCCTGAAGCGAAGAATTGCCCCTGGAATTCAACCATTCGGTATTCGCCCCTTTTAATGAAGATAGGCTGAAAAAAGTAATGAAAATGAATATTAAAAATCTAACCATCATATCCGGCTTTAAATAAGTACCAAATTTAATGATTTTAAACTGCAAAGAATATCCGGTTTTGTTATTGTCTTGTTAAAAATGGCAGGTTGAATTTTTTAATTCAGCATTACCCTATCTGCAGCATTCTTTCAATAGGCTTTCTTGCTTTTTCAATTACTTCTTCCGA
This sequence comes from uncultured Prolixibacteraceae bacterium, assembly GCA_964465425.1. Taxonomy (GTDB): domain Bacteria; phylum Bacteroidota; class Bacteroidia; order Bacteroidales; family Prolixibacteraceae; genus CAYMTR01. Next base: position 9,457 of record CAYXJA010000005.1, read on the forward strand.
AAGTGTTATTTCAGGCATTTCATTTTTTAAGCACAGATATAATTTTTTCAATGAATTAAGCTTCATAAAACTGCAATCGTTACATCCGCAGGTTGAATCAACGGAAGGCGCAGGAATGAATATTTTCTCAGGACAAGCTTTCTGCATTTGATGCAGAATACCACTTTCAGTGGCAACTATAAACTTGTTTGAATTACTTGTTTTTACGTATTTTAATAGTCCGGCTGTAGATCCAATATAGTTAGCAATCAGTAATAAAGGTTTTTCACATTCAGGATGGGCAATCATTTCAGCATCAGGATGAGATTTCATAAGTTCTACTATCTTTTCAACTGAAAATTTCTCATGCACCATGCATGCTCCGTCCCACAGAACCATATTTCTTCCAGTCAATGAATTGATATAGTTTCCAAGATTCTTATCAGGACCAAAAATCAGTTTTTCATCTTTAGGATAGCTTTCTACTATTTTTACTGCATTTGAAGAGGTGCAAACTATATCTGTTTCTGTTTTTAAATCAGCAGTGCAGTTGATGTAACTTATTACCTTATGATCAGGATACTGACTTTTAAATTGTCTGAATTTTTCTATCGGAGCAGATTCAGCCAATGAACATCCAGCTTTTAAATCAGGCAGTATTACCTTTTTAGAGGGATTTATAATCTTAGCTGTTTCTGCCATAAAATGTACACCGACGAAAACTATCATGTCAGCATCTGTTCTGGCTGCTTCCTGTGCAAGGGCAAGACTATCGCCCACAAAATCAGAAATATCCTGAAGCTCTGCTTCAATGTAGTAATGCCCTAATATTACAGCATTCTTTTCCTTTTTAAGTTTTTTAATTTCTTCTTTTAAATTTATCCCCGAAGGAATATCTTCATTATAAAACCCTTCAATCTTAATTCTTTCTTCTATTTCTGATTTATTTAATGCCATCTTCCAATTTTTAAAAGGTAAAGTTAGTAAAATCAAATCATCATTTATTTTTAGATTGAAGATATTTTAATCCGAATATTCCTATTTTATTTAAAGTTAATATTAGAATTTATATTTGATACCGGCTTTATAATACTCGGGATTTATTCCAAATTTCGGTGGACTTAAGAAGCTTTTATTAATAAATAGCCTGGAATATTCAAGAAAAGCGTTTTGATTTTCTTTGTATTCATAGTTAATACCTATACCGGTTTCCCAGTACAAATCTCTTTTTTCCGGCATAAACGAAACAGTATTTCCATTCAATATTCTTTTCTCTGATAAAGAAAAGTTTCCAAAAAAGTAAACATCTGTTTTATTCATCTTCAGTAGAGGTTTAAGATGAAAGTCGAAGCTGAAAAATGAATATTCAGGTTCTGATCTAAAGGAGAAATAATCATTTTTGTTTTCAAATGAATGTTTTTCAAAAGGATTATAAAGAAACGTATAATCAGTTTTTTGATAATCCTTGTATAAGGATAAATTATTAAAGTCTTCACTGATAATTCTGTCAAAAGAGTAATTTATTTCCGGAATTAAATGAATTTCATATCCTAAATCAAGGTTAGGAATGGGGTCATCTATTTTTAAAGAATTTGAAAATTCCTGAGCAGCTGCACTGAAATGAAATATTAATAAACCAATACAAAGCCTGATTATTTTCATGATAGTTTTTATGCATAAAGATCGGTTCTTCGAGAATTTTTTTCATAATAACTGCCCTTTTAAATTCTTTTTGATTTACAAGTAATAATGTTTTGACTTATAAGGAATAAAAATTCGTGCTTGAGCTATTAATTTTTGAAAATTCTAAACGTAAAAAGCAATTCCCTGTTGAATAAAATAATAAATTTTCAAGGTTTTTTGGTAGTTAAAACACCCCTCACTGTATAAAAAAAACCTGATTTATATTCTTGACTGAAAGGGACCTCAACCCTACCTCATTCGACTCAAACACCATAAGGGTCGGAGGATAGTGGTATATTGTACGAATGAGGTAGGGTTGAGAATGGATTATGTCCTATACTAAAAATGGTACACATTTTTTATTATTTCAATTAAAAATTACTGCTGATTCTTGTCAACTATTTATTCTCTTTTATGTTTTATGCGATATAATAATTTTCCTTTAAGACAATTTCAAATTTCACATCAATATGGATATAGCTCAGGAAAATATTCGTTTAAATATCTTAATTTTGTCATTCTTTACTAACCTATTTAATTGCGAATTATAATGAATAAATTATTTCTTTCTTTACTTGCACTTCTGTGTAGTGTGACGATTTTTGCTCAGACTGATCTGATTATTTCAGAATATGTTGAAGGATGGTCAAATAATAAGGCTATCGAAGTTTATAACCCAACTTCAGCTTCAATAAATTTGAAGAATTACAGGTTGACACGTTATTCCAACGGTTCAGATGTTCCACCGGCTTCTTCAAACTGGTATATTGTTTTACCGGATGTAGAGTTGAAACCATTCAGGACTTACGTTTGCGTTATTGATAAGAGAGATCCTAATGGTGTTGATCAGGAAGCTCCGGTTTGGGAACAGCTTGCTGACAGAGCAGATGTATTTCTTTGCCCTGATTATGATGTAAGCAAGGCATTGTATCATAATGGCGACGATGCAATTGCACTTGAAAAAACTGACGGTACTCTGGTTGATTTATTTGCACGCTGGGGTGCACCAAGACCAGGAGAAGCTGCAATGCCGGGTTCAACTTCACTTGTCAGATGCTGGACTAACACTTCACCTTTTTTCACAGGTGTAGGTATTGGTATTACTGCAGACCATACTCTTACAAGAAAATCAAATATTGTGGCAGGTGTTACTGCCAATCCTTCTATGTTTAATCCTCTTGCTGAATGGGATTCATTACCGGCAAACACATTCAATAACTTAGGATGGCATAAGTTCGATAATGCTCCGGCAAATTCAACTCCTGCTTTTGCTAAAGATTCCTTTGAATTTTTTGTATGGAAAGAAAGTCCTGCAGCAACAGTTTTGGGAAAACTGGAAGCTACAGATGCTGAAGGTGACGCTTTAAGATATTTTATAAACAAGGGTAATTATGTATATAACAGTGAAGATGTAAGAAAAGAACCTTTCAAAATAAACAGGGAAACCGGTGAAATTTCTGTAAGCGACCCCAGTGCTATGCTTGAAAGTACATGGGATACTTTGTTTATGAGTGTTTCTGTTAACGATGGTACATCTGAAACTGCATGGATTACTGCAAAAGTAATATTGTCAGATACTCCTGTGTCCAGCAAATATCTTAAATCAGGAGATTTGAAGATTCTTCCTGTTGCAGGTGTTGATAATGCATTCAGCATAAAATCATCAGATGCAATATCAAATATTACAGTCTTTTCTATTGATGGAAGGAAAGTATATTCAGAAAATATTAATAGCGGATTGAAAAACCATATTGTTAATCTTCAGGGTGTAAAATCAGGTATGTACATATTGTCAGTTTCTTATTGTGACAATAAATTAGGGAGCAGTAAGATTTCTGTAAAATAAGCAAAAGCTGATGAAGAAACTTTTAATTATCGGCTTTCTGCTGATATCAGTTATATCTTCTTTTGCCCAATATAAGCTTAGCGGTAAGATTAGAGATAAAAATTCCGGGGAAACTTTAATAGGTGCCAATGTTATTTATGGCGATAGTAAGGGAACAGTAACCGATGTTGATGGAAACTATGAAATAGCTCTGCCTGACGGCAAATATGAAATAGTGGTTTCATACGTTGGTTACTCTGTTTATAAGCATAATATTGAAATCAAGGGAAAGAATGTTGTCTTGAATATTGATCTTGAATCTGTTCTTGAACTTGATGAGATTAATGTTGTTGCAGATGTTGCAAGAGCAAGGGAAACGCCTGTAGCTTTTTCAACAATTAGTCCGAAAAAGCTTGAAGAGATAATTGCAGCTCAGGATATACCAATGGTTTTAAACTCAACTCCGGGAGTATACGCAACAACAACCGGAGGGGGTGACGGAGATGCCGAAGTTACAATCAGAGGGTTCAGTTCAAGAAACGTAGGAGTTTTGCTGGATGGAGTTCCTGTTAATGACATGGAAAACGGACAGGTGTACTGGTCAAACTGGTTTGGACTGGATGCTGTAACCCGTTCTATTCAGGTTCAAAGAGGCTTGGGTGCCTCAAAGCTTGCACTTCCTTCTGTAGGAGGAACAATCAACATTATCACTAAAGGATTCGACAGTCGCAAGGAAGCCAGCCTTATGCAGGAAATTGGTTCAGACGGATATCTTCGTACAAGTTTTGGTTACTCTTCAGGCATACTCAAAAACAACTGGTCGATTACTGCTGCAGGTTCATATAAACAAGGAAACGGATGGGTTGACCAGACATGGACAAAAGGCTTCTTTTATTATCTCAAGGTTGATAAAAAAATTGGCAAGCATACCTTGTCATTATCAGCTTACGGAGCGCCACAAAGTCATGGTCAGAGATCGTACATGTTACCAATTCAGTATTTTGATTCAGA
>CAYXJA010000005.1:14054-16186 GCA_964465425.1 uncultured Prolixibacteraceae bacterium
AAGAATGTCAGTGATTATTCAATTAACTCTTTATTTGACCCTGAGCTTCATAATTCAGGAAATTATATGAGAAGGCTGGTAAACAGTCACCGATGGTTCGGGCTTTTATCAACAATAACTTACGAGCTTAACGAGAGAAACAATCTTTCGGGAGGTATTGACCTGAGAAGTTACAGAGGTATGCACTATGAAGAAGTTTATGATCTGCTCGGTGGTGATTATGCTGTGTTTGATTATATAACAGATTGGGATGAGAGCACCAAATCAAAATATATGTTGAAGGAAGGTGATATAAACAACTTTCACAATGATGGTTATGTTCGCTGGGGCGGAATTTTCGGACAGTGGGAATATAAGGATGATAAGATTAGCACATTTATAAACCTGACTGGTGCAAATTCAGGATACCAAAGATCAGACTACATTATAATGCGTAAAACTTATGATGCTAAGGAGCGTGAAGGGTTTACCTATAAAATAATAGATGGTAACAAAGTAGAATTTTCCAAATGGAACTGGTTTCCGGGCTTTACTGCCAAAGGTGGAGCCAATTATAACTTTACTAAGCACATGAATGCATTTGTTAATCTGGGTTATCTGAGCAAAGCTCCAAGGTTCAACAATGTATATGATTACGACAATACTTTATTCAGAGATATAAAGAATGAAATTGTAAAAGCAATTGAGTTAGGATATTCATACAACAGTAGCAGGTTTTCAGCAAACCTTAATTCATACTATACTATCTGGGAAAACAAGCCTGTTGACAGTGCATCGAAAATTGCAGTGGAAACGTCTCCGGGTGAATATGAAGAATTCTCAGTCAATATTAACGGGATGAATGCATTACACATGGGTGTAGAGCTTGATTTCATTTATAAAATAACTGATAATCTTGATTTACAAGGTTTGGTATCTTTGGGCGACTGGAAATGGAATTCTGCTGACACAGTAAGAGTTTACGATGACAATCAGAATCTTATAAAATCACAATATTTTGATGCTAAGGGTGTTCATGTAGGTAATTCAGCTCAAACACAAATCGTAGGAGAAATAAGATGGGAACCTGTCAAAGGACTGTATTTCACTCCTAAGGTGACTTATTTTGCTGATTACTATGCTGATTTTGATCCTATATCCTTAAATGGCAAGCCAAACTCATATACTTGGTATGATGACGCAACAGGAGAGCATGGTCCGGCAAAAGATTCCTGGAAGATACCTGCATATTATATTTTGGATTTTCATGCAGGATATAATTTCAGGTTATTCAGCAAGAGATTTCAATTCAGGTTCAACATCCTGAATGTTCTTGATAAGGACAGAATTATAAATGCTCAGAATAATGATCCGTATAACGGACAATCATATAACTCATTTGATGCAAAATCAACAGCTGTATTCTTTGGTCTTGGACGTACTGTAAACATGAGTTTAAAAATGAACTTCTAAGGGATGAAATTTTACATATTTTTTATTGCCCTGTTGCTTTTGGGTAATGTTGCCTTTTCACAGCCTGCCGGTTATTACGATGCAGCTTCAGGAAAAAGCGGTCATGAACTCAAGAGTTCCCTAAATGATATTATAAGCGGACATGTTGATTTTTCTTACAGTCAGGCTCGTTATATCATAAATTATTCTGATGCTGATGTTAACAATCCCAATAATGTGATTCTGTTTTATACGCAAAGATCTCAGGATGCTACCACTTATGGCACCGGAGGTGATTTTATTAACAGGGAACATGTATGGGCTAAGTCACATGGCGATTTTGCAGATATCAGACCAATGGATGGCGATGCTCATAACTTAAGACCTGCTGATGCATCAGTTAATGAAGACAGGAGCAACAAAGATTTTAGAGTAGTCAAGCCAAATGGCTTTCAGCACAGTGAAGCAACGGAATGTTGGTACAATGAAAATTTCTGGGAACCGGGACCTTCAACAAAAGGACAGGTAGCCAGGATTATTTTTTATATGGCAACGCGCTATGAAGGTGAAGTTGGGGAGAAAGATCTTGAAGCAGTGAACGGCTCTACTAATGGTTCCTCGCCAACTCACGGCGACTTGGCCAACTTACTTGAGTGGAACAGGCTTTATCCGCCAACTGACTTTGAAAGGAGAAGGAATGA
>CAYXJA010000005.1:16286-23212 GCA_964465425.1 uncultured Prolixibacteraceae bacterium
CAGAATGATATGGAATTCGATGGTGAAAAATACTATACAAGATTTCTTTGTGATGAATATTCACCAGGAGAAATGCTTTACTTCAGGATAGTGGCAAAAACATCAAAAGAAGAGACTTATATCAATGGCTCGGTTGAGATAAGCAAGGATATTGCAAAAGAAGCAATTTCGGGAATTAGAAAGATACAGGGGAATACAGATGTAAGTCCCTATTCTGATAGTATAGTAACTATTGCAGGCAGAGTGAATTCTAATTTTGACAATTCTTTTTATATCCAGCAGGGCGATGATCTGAATTCGGGAATTTGTGTTTTCGGCACTCTTAAAACCGGGCAAATTGGTGACAGCATTGTTGTTACGGGTAAAATTACAGAGTATAACAACTTAACTGAAATGACCGATGTTTCGTACTATTATAATTTCGAAAACAATAAGCCTGTAACCCCTGTTGAAATTTCTGTATCTCAAATAAGAGAAGAATATGAGGGAATGCTTGTAAAGATCAATAATGTTACTTTTACTCAGGGAGGTGTTGTTGTTCCTGATGAAAATTCTTCTTATAATTTTTCTGATGGTACTGGAACAGCTATTGTTTTTTCACGCTACGGATCAAGGCTTGTCGGGAAAAAACTGCCTAAGAGTGTTACAAGTGTTACAGGCATTGTAAGTCAGTTTCAGAATACATATCAGATTCTTGTCAGAGATTATAAAGACTTTGATGTAGAAGAAGATAAAAACAGTCCTGAGATTGTTAATGTTTCCATACTTGACAAAGAATGGATTACAGTGGAATTTGATGAAGCAGTAGATAAAGTATCTTCAGAAAATGCTCTTAATTACAGCTTCAGCGATGATATTAAAGTAATTGCTGCATTCAGGTATGAAGAAGGCAGTACTGTTATATTACAAGTAGAAAACTTAAGTATTGGGAATCACACCTTAACTATAAACGGGGTTAGTGATGCACTTGGAAATGTAATGATTGAAAAATCTTTTGATTTTTATTCTTCATTGACAAGTGTAAATTTCATAGAAGAAAATTCAATCCGTATATATCAGATTGCATCAGGAAATCAAATATTTGTTGAATCAGAAAACATTATTGATGAAATAAAGGTATTAGATATTACCGGGAGGTGTATTGGTAAAGTAACACCACTTGCAACGTCATCTGAGATGTTTTTAAATGGCCGTAAGGGTGTTGTTATTTTAAAAATAAAGAGCAGGAAGGGAGAAGAGATAATAAAAAAAGTAGTAATCCATTAAAAATTACAAGATGAAACGTTTATTGTTGAGTTTATTACTTTCGGGTTTATACTTTATCGTTTTAGCTCAGACTCCGATATCTGAGGTACAGGGCAGACAGGACAAGTCACCTTTAGAAGGTCAGTCGGTTACAATAACCGGAATCGTAACAGGTGTTTCATCAGGGAATGGATATTTTGTTCAGGATGGAAATGCTTCCTGTACAGGGGTGTATGTTTATGATCCTTCCCGGAATCCAATGCCAATAGTTGGAGATTCAGTGATTCTGACAGGCACCGTAGCTGAATATTATAATTTAACAGAGATAAAAACACTAACTTCATTCCAGATACTTGGATCTGGAAAGGAGATTCCTGTTCCTGTTGAAGTAAAAACAGGTGAAGTTACTGAGCAATATGAAGGAGTGCTGGTAAAGGTTATCAATGCCAAATGTACAAATGCAAACCTTGGTTATGGTGAATGGGCTGCAGACGATGGAAGCGGACAGGTTGTAGTAAATGATTTCATCTTTAAGACAGTACCTGAAGAAGGAATTTCATACTCGATTACCGGAGTAGTCGACTTTTCTTATGAGGTTTTTAAAATAGAACCAAGATCTGCTGATGATATAATTATAAATGCTCCCCTATATTTTACAGAAGAGCCTTCACAAACAGATATTTCCACAAATTCAATAACATTAATCTGGAAAACAAACAGTGAATCATCAACAGAGATTGTATATGGCAAGACTCCTGATTTAGAACTGGGAACTATAAAAAACAGTGAGTTAAGCATTGAACATCAGGTTATTATACCTGATCTTGAACCGGGTGAACTATATTTTGTAAAAGCATATTCAGTATTAAATACTGATACTACCATTTCCAATGTAAGATCCTTTACCACAAGGTCAAATTCCACAGGGGAAATAAACTTGTATTTTGGTTACGGACAATTTGCCCAGATACTTGGGAATGAAGAATTTTATGATGATGAGTATTATGTGGAATCATTTACAGATACAATTGTTTCTTATATAGAAAAGGCTCAGACAACTCTTGATATTGCAATTTATGATGTAGTAAATCATTGCCCATGCAGTGATAATCAAAATCAAAGGATATTTGAAGTAATTAACGCGAAAGCAAAGGCAGGTGTTAAAGTCAGAATAATAACAGATGATACTTCAAGCGATCCTTTTTTCACTTCCATTATGCAATATGCCAATGTAATGTGGGGAAATGCTGATGGAATAATGCACCATAAGTTTATTGTCGTTGACAGGGAAAGTGAATTGAACAGCTGGGTAGTTACAGGATCAGTAAACTGGACCTACAATAATCTGGCAATGGATGCCAATAATCTGATTTGTATTCAGGACAAGTCACTTGCAAAAGCATACACCTTTGAATTTGAAGAAATGTGGGGTGGTTCTTCAGATACGCCCAATTACGATAAAGGAGTGTTTGGTTCTGCTAAAAAACAAAATTCACCCAATAAATTTATTATCGATGATGAGTTAGTGGAATTATATTTTTCACCATCAGATAAAACTGAAAAGCACATCGTTGAATCATTAAACACTGCCGATTACGAATTGAGTTTAGCAATGATGGCTTTTACTTCCGATGCACTCGGACAAACAATTCGATCTGCAAGTGAAAGAGGGGTTGAGGTCTTTGGAACTATTGATTACGTGGAATACGACAGTACAGAATATGAGCTAATGAGAAAGTCAGGTGCTGATATTGAAGGCTTTTCAAATACAACCGGATTATCATGGCCTGATGCTCCAACAATCCATCATAAATTTGCTGTAGTTGATTATTATCATGAAGATTCTGACCCTCTTGTAATCACAGGGACGCATAACTGGACGGCATCAGCTGAATCAAAGAATGATGAAAACACATTAATATTTCACGATGATGCTATTGCAAGAATATATCATAATGAAGTTGTACGACTTCGGAATTTGAATTCAAGTAATGCAAACTACAGTTTTTCAAAGGGAAGCTGTTACTTTTTCCCAAATCCTTTTAAAACAGGGATATTTTTAAATAACGTTGATGATATTTCTTCAATGCAGGTTTTTGACATTAATGGAAGAACACTATTGGGGTTAGATAAAGAATCAATATGCAATAAATACATTGATCTTTCTAATTTCAATTCAGGTATATATTTTCTTAAAATTGATTACAGAGATAAAAAATTGAATTCCGTAATTCAGAAAATAGTAAAACAGTGAAACCATATGCTCTGTCACTGCATTTGTTCCGAAGTGACTTAAGGCTGGCAGATAATACTGCACTTATTGCTGCATTGGAAAAATCAGAGAAAGTTATTCCAGTTTATATATTTGATGATTCAATTATTTCAGAATGGTCATTTGGGAAAAATAGTATAAACTTTCTGATTAACTCACTTCAGGAACTAGATTCAGAATTAAGGAATCTGGGTTCCTTTCTTTATTTATTCAATGGAAATACGATAGAAATTTTAAGTCGTTTACTCCCTGAGCTGAATTTAGATTCAATATTTGTAAACCGGGATTTTTCGCCTCATTTTTTAACTTTAGATGATAGTTTAGGTGCTTTATGCAGAGATAAAAGTGTTGATTTAATTTCTTATGGAGATTGTCTATTAACAGAACCTGAAAATGTTTCTAAGACTGATGGGAAACCTTACCAGATATTCACTCCTTTTTTTAATAAAGTTAGGAGTTTAAGAATTCCCCTACCGGTTGAAAATCATTATAAGAACTACTTTTCGAAAAATGTAAATGGTTCGTATTCTGTAGATCAACTCAAAGAAAAGTATTTTACTACCGGCGTTGAAGGATATTTGAAAGGTGGAAGAAAGGAAGCAAAATTACTTCTTGAACAGATTGAACCCCTTTCTGATTATAATAAGACAAGAGATTTTCCTTCAGTCAGGGGGACATCGCTTTTATCGGCTCATAATAGATTTGGTACAATTTCAATTAGAGAAGTCTACCACAAAATCTGCTACTTTTTCAGTGAGGAGTATCCTTTAATAAGGTCTTTATTCTGGCGAGATTTTTTCTCTTACATTTCATATCATTTCCCTTATGTTTTTAAAAAATCATTCAATTTGAAATACGAAAATATAGAGTGGGATGACGATGAAGCTTTATTTGAAAAGTGGTGTAAGGGAGAAACAGGCTTTCCGATTGTTGATGCAGGGATGAGGGAACTTAATAGCTCCGGCTATATGCACAACAGAGTCAGGATGATTGTTGCTTCATTATTGGTAAAGGATTTACATATTGACTGGAAAAAGGGGGAAAGATATTTTGCGGAAAAGCTTATTGATTATGATCCTTCAGTAAACAATGGCAACTGGCAATGGGTGGCATCAACAGGATGTGATGCCCAGCCCTATTTCAGAATCTTTAATCCATGGACTCAACAAAAGAAATTCGATTCAGATTGCATTTACATCAGGAAGTGGATACCTGAGATAAAGAATTTATCAAATAAAGAAATTCATAATCCAGATAGAAAACACATTGAAAATATTGATTATCCTACACCTGCCGTTAATCATCAGGAAGAAGCATTTATATCAAAGTCAATTTTTAGTAAGATATTCTGAATTGTACTGTTATATTTGAATAAATTTTAAACTAAGCTCATATGAACATACCTTATAAAAGAATACTATTAAAACTTTCCGGAGAATCATTAATGGGTTCTCAAGGCTATGGCATTGATACTGAAAGATTAAATTCCTATGCAGTACAAATAAAAGAAATCTCTGATCTGGGAATTCAAATTGGAATAGTAATAGGTGGGGGAAATATATTCCGCGGATTAAGCGGAGCAGCAAAAGGCTTTGAAAGAGTAAAAGGTGATCAGATGGGAATGCTGGCCACAGTAATAAACAGTCTTGCCTTACAATCTGCTTTAGAGAGTTTGGGAGTTAAGGCTCATACCTTTTCTGCAATAAGAATGGAACCTATTGGAGAATATTACTCAAAAGGGAAAGCAGTTTCAGCACTTCAAAAGGGAGAAATAGCAATAATATCAGCAGGAACTGGAAATCCTTTCTTTACTACTGATACAGCGTCAGCATTGAGGGCAGTTGAAATAGAAGCAGATGTTATGCTTAAAGGTACACGGGTTGATGGTGTATATACTGATGATCCCGAAAAGAATCCGGATGCAGTTAAGTTTGATAAAATAACCTACGACGAAGTATATAACAGAGGGCTAAAAGTTATGGACCTTACGGCAACAGCAATGTGTAAGGAAAACAAAATGCCTATTATAGTTTTCGATATGGATACTGAAGGTAACTTAAAAAAGGTATTGACAGGGAATAATATTGGAACTTTGGTCTACTGATAGATATTGAAAAAGAATAAAATTACCTGTCTTTGTTTTCAAGGCAGGTATTTTTTTGCCTTTTGATATAAATATCAATAGCAACAATAATAGCTGTGAAGCCCCAGAAAGGGACCGATGCTTTGTCAGTGTCAAGAAAGTTATTGAGAATACTATGAAAATAATAGGTTATTAAGCCCAATAAGGCAGAAACTATTAATGTCTTTAATCTTTTATCGTCTGTTGCAGAATAAGCCTTAATAGCGATTGTAATTACGAAAATCATTAGAACAATAAAGCTGAGAGAGCCAATTATTCCTGTTTCAGCCATTGATCCAAGATATTCGCTGTGAGCATTTCCCCCATCGCCTGAGTTTGTGCTTATTATTGTTCTTTGTGATGCAACCTGATAAGGTGCATATTTCATTGCATAAGTACCGGGTCCCCATCCAACTAAAGGACGCTCTTTAAACATTTTAATAGCACAGTTCCATCTGTTTATTCTTTCAAGGTTTGATGCATCGGTAGAGATGTTGGTCATTGAAGAAAAATGATCGTAGAGATTGGCAGAGGAATCCTGGGAGTTTTGTTCCAGTTTTTGTAATATCTGATCCTGGAAAGTGAATATAACCAGTAAAAGAGAAACAAGTGTAATAAGAATTGTTTTGAACTTGATCCTTAGTTTTAAAATTATCCAGATACCTCCTGCAAGGAACAAACTAAGCCATGCTGCTCTGGTATAGGACAAAATTTCTGCAATGAAAAAGAATAAGGTTAATCCCCATATCCAGATTCTTAATTTGGAATTCTTCCTGTACATGTAAGAGAAGCCCAGAAGGAAAGGTATGAACATTGCAATTACGGCTCCGTATGATGTGTGGTCATTGAAAAAGGGATTCATTACAAAATGAGCAGCCTGATCATCATACAATCCATAACCCAAATGTCTGAATATAGAATAGCATAATACCGGGACAAGTGCTATTACGTAAAGCCATATAAATTTTTCAATATTTTTTTGATTATTAAAAAGGTATATAAGGATGAAAAAGAAAATGACAACAAACCATGTGCGGGCAAGTAAAAACTTAAAAGAAACCAGGGGGAGTGAACTTGTAATTGTCGTTAAGGCAATCCATCCGAGATAGAAATATATAACTTTAGAAATAGGATGTTTAGTAATGTCTCTGTCGAGTTTCCTTTTAGTAAGCAATGAAAATAAAAACACAATCAGAATACCTACCAGTAATGGTTCTGTAGGCATATAAAGATCAAAAGGCAATCCAAATGCAAATTCTGAAAGTGGTAAGGATAAAGGAGTGCAGA
>CAYXJA010000006.1:0-9528 GCA_964465425.1 uncultured Prolixibacteraceae bacterium
AGGAAGAATCTGAAGTACAAGTATAAGATTGACTACATAAAAGAAAACAGCAAAAACAATATTTTTAAGATTCTTCCTGAAGGCAAAAATGAAAAGGGCAATTAAAAATACAGTAAATGCAAGTGAAATAAAATAAGTAGCCGGAAGAGCTTCATTTATAGCAGGGAAAGGATAAAAAGCACACAGATTTATCGGGACTATAGTTTTTACTATGTACATCATCAGTCCGTAGGAAGCAAACAATAATCTTGATGAAAAGGGGAACAACAATTCATCAGAGTATGCTCCGCTATCTTTCTGGACAATAAGGGTTACAACACCCATTATGAGAGCAATTATCAGGAATGGAATTTTCTCGAGCCAAACCTTTACATTCTTTATTCTTTCAGTATAATAATCAACAGCAATAAGGACTAAAGGGAAAACAACAGCAGCCGGTTTAGAGAGCATTGACAACAAAGAGAAAAGGGCTACAAAGATCAACAGTTTAATATCTTTTTTCTTGATATATTCAAGATATAGCAGGAGTCCCCCAAGAAAGAATAGGCTATACAGCAAGTCTTTACGTTCGGAAATCCATGCAACAGATTCTACGTGCAGAGGGTGGATTGCAAAAAGAGAAGAAGTAACAGCAGCAATCCAGAACTTCTTTCCCGTAAGATTATAAATAAAAAAGAAGACAAGAACGATATTGCAATGATGGAGGATCAGATTGATTATGTGCATAAATGAAGCTTTACCTTCGGAAATTTTATAATCGAGAGCAAGGGAAATCATGGTTAAGGGATGAAAATTACCTGCAACCGGTTTTGTAATAAGATTTGAAAAATTACCTTGAATAACATCCGGGTTATCAATAACATAAAGATTATCATCCCAGTTAACAAAACCGGCATTGAAAACAGGAGAAAAGGATATCAAAGTAAGAACAGAAATAATTAAAATGAAGAGTTTTATTTTGGAAGATTCTTTCATTTCCGGTTTAGGTATTGTCATTTTAATAAAATTTACAATTAAAAATATCAGTTTTAAAGTCAATTTACAAAGTTAATATCTCTTTATTATATTTGTGACTGATTTAAACCTATTCTCTGTTAAATGAACAATAAAGTTTTTCCAGCTATCAGAATAACAAGCCTTGTATTGTTTTTCATACTGATATTCATATATTTTACGGCGTTTCTCAATCCTGTATTAATAGATTTCCATCAGCAGCCTTTATTCCTTAAAGGGAAATTTTTCATAAACAATTTCCTTGAAAATCAAGGAGGTATGATCGAGTACTTCTCTCTGTTTTTAAGTCAGTTTTTTGCATATAAAATATGGGGCGGACTAATACTTTCATTGTCTGTAACATTATCAGTAGTATTGACAGGAAAAATACTAGAAGTAGTTTATTCAAAGACAAGTGCTTTTCTATTACAGTTTATTCCGGGGTGTATACTAATAATGATACATGGAAAATATAATTCCGGGTTAAGTGTCGATTTGATTTATATAACAGGAATACTCTTTTCGCTTGCATATATAAAAGCTGATAAGATTCCTGACTTTATTAAAATAGCAGCATTGCCTTTAATATCAGTTTTTTTATTTTGGTTTTCCGGCAGCACATCATTGCTTTTCTTTTCAATTGCAATAATTGCAATAGTTTTACGAGACAAAAATAAAAAGGCGGTTATAATTACGATTGCCTTGCAGGTAATAACAGTACTTGTATCAATTTACGTTGTATCAAGAATATCAGCTCATTTTGATTTTAAAACCTTATTACATGGAAACATATCGAAAGAAATAAATCCCGACAATTATTGGTTGCAGGCAATATTATATGCGTCACTTCCACTTTCAATAATAGTATCGGTAATATTAAAAAGCAATTCAGCAACAAAAGCTAAAAAGGATAATCAGAAGTTTTTACTTATTGGAATTCCGGCTGCTGTACTTGCATTGGTGGCAGCATCAATTATAATCTCCTTTGATAAAAAAGGAAAGGAAATGATAATGATGAACTACTATGCAAAAGACAGTCAATGGGGGAAGGTTATTGAAGCATCAGGGAAACTGCCGGTTGAAGACAGAAAAGTGATTTTTCAAATAAACAGGGCTTTATATCACGAGGGAAAATTACTGGACGAGGCTTTCAGTTATCCTCAGTATTGGGGAGAAAAAGGTTTGATACTTACATCTCAATACAGCAAGGAGGTTTTGGGTATGTGCAGTGATTTGTATTATGATATGGGGCATATAAAAGGATCACTACACTGGGCTTATGAAGCACTTACAAAATATGACAACTCACCCGACATCATAAAAAGGATAGTATTATCAAACATTATACTTGGAGAAAACAAGACAGCAGAAAAGTATGCGTCGATGATATCAGGATCAGTTATACATAAGAAGTGGGCTGAAAAATATCTTACTTATGCAGAAGGAGTAAAACCTATAGAAAATGATGCAGTTTTGGCAGGAAAAAGAAAGCTTGTTCCAGTTGATCATTTCTTTTCAAACACATCACATCCTATATCTGATTTGCACAATCTTGTGTCTCAGAATCCTGAGAACAAGATGGCATTTGAATATTTTATCATGAATGCCATGTTAATACATGATTTGGCAAGCGTAGTAAAACAAATAAAAGGATTTGAAAAGCTTCAGTACAAATCGTTGCCCCGGCATGTTGAAGAAGCATTAATGTTGTTTATGACACTTAATGATCAATACAGACCGGATTTAGGAAAATATAGGATCAGTAAAGAAACAAGTCAAAGGTTTACCGAGTTTTCAAAAATATTAATGAAACACAAAGGAAACAGAAAAGCTGCGCAGTCAGATCTTTCAAATGGATTCAAAGACACATATTGGTATTACATACAATATATCAGCCCAATAACAACAAAGAGGGAGTTTAAGGAAAAATGAAAACTATGTCAACAGCAAGAAAAATAATATATCCGATATTGATATTAGCGGCAGTAGTTGTAATTATTTATGCTCTGCCGGTATCAGTCCCGGGAAACGCAGAAAGCAGCAATGAAAAGATTACTATCTATCCTGACTATCAGGGGTTGGTAATACCTTCGAATATAGCTCCGTTGAATTTCAGGGCAGAAAGTAAAACAGAAAAAATAAAGGTTGAGTTTAAAGCAAAAGACGGATATAAGTTTGTGGTTAAATCAAAAGGAAAGACAATATATATTCCTATAAAGAAGTGGAAGAAGATGCTTGAAAAGAGCAAGGGAGGTGAGTATACATTCATATTATATGAAAAAGGAGAAAGAGGAAAATGGATAAAATATCCTGAATATAAAAATACAGTAGCAGAAGAAAAAATTGACAGTCATATAGCATTCAGGCACATAGGTGCAGGATATATCTTATGGTCAGAGATGGGGATATATCAACGAAACATTGAAAACTTTGATCAATCGCCGATATTGCTAAATGACAGAACAAACAAAAACTGCATGAATTGTCACAGTTTTTGCAATAATGATCCGGGAAAGATGATGATACATTTAAGAAGGCCACCCAGCGGGACATTGTTATATGATAATAAAGAAATTAAATTCATAAATACATCAACGCCCAGTACAATGTCAGCCGGAGTATATCCGTCGTGGCATCCCGGAGGAAAGCACATAGCCTATTCCGTCAATATAATAGAGCAGAAATTTCATTCAGGTAAAGAAGGAAAAATATATGTATATGATAAAGCATCAGACATTGTAATTTACGATATAGAAAAAAACATGATAACCACTTCCCCGGTTATATCAACAAAAAGGTTGGAGAATTTACCGGAATGGGCGCCATCGGGTGATTACATATATTATATAAATGGACCGGAATACAATCAGGATGCAGCATTACAAGATGTGAAATATGATCTGATGGGCATATCGTATAATATAAATACAAACAAATGGGGAGAACCGGACACTATTTTAAAAGCAAAAGATACAGGAATGAGCATATCATTTCCAAAGACTTGTCCTGACGGAAAGAGCATTGTATTTTGCATGTCTGATTATGGGTATTTCACTGTTCATAACAAATCGTGTGATTTATATTTAATGAATCTATCGACTAAAAATTATAAAAAGTTAGAATTAAATTCAGATGATGTTGAAAGTTATCATTCATGGTCATCAGAAGGAAAATGGTTACAATTTATAAGCAAGAAACTTGATGGATTGTATTCAAGAGTATATTTCAGTTATATAGATAAAGAAGGAAAGTCATCAAAGCCGTTTATACTTCCCCAGGAAGATCCGGATTATTATTCAGGGCTGCTATTGAATTACAACAGACCCGAATTTATAAAGGGTAAGGTCGATCCGGAAGCATCAGTTTTAGCAGAAAAAGCATTTATGGAAGCAGAAAAAGTAAAATTTGATCCAAATGTGAAGGTGGATGGATTGTCCGGAGCATCTAAAATTACTAAAGATGAGACGACAGAACATACAAATTAATTACAGGGCAGTAAAAAAATCAAAATGTTTAAGGCAAACTTATTCACAGTCACAGGAGAGTGTATAAAAGACATTTCGTGCTGATTTTGAATTTTTTAATTAAATATAAAATTTAAGAAATTAACAGTGTCATTAAAGAAATATTACATAAATGTCGTCAAAAGCATGAGAAAACGCATAATTTTTCATCTTGAAATTTGGAATTTATTTTTGAATAAGCTACCTTCATCCCAGAATTTAAAAGTAATTTTGAATTAACTACAATTACTATTAATAACTAATGTTAATTAAATGTTTAAACTATGAAGAAAATTTACTCTTTAATGATTGGTCTTCTCCTTGTTGGAGGAATGGCCATGGCACAAAAACATTATGATGTTAAAGCTGGTACAGCTGAAATCGATGGTTACATTGAAGAAGCATGGGATGTAGCTCCAGAAGAAGCAATAAGCACTCCTTTCGGAACAGAAACTCCTTCAGTTACTTCATTTTTCAAAGCTATGTATGACGCTGACAACTTTTATGTTGTAATCAACGTAGTTGACGAAGGTAATCACTGGCCAGGATGGGAATCAGGCGGTAACAACTGGGAATATGACAAACCAGAAGTATATTGGGACTGGAATGACGTTCTTATTGGTGAAACAGCTGTTGGTGCATCAGTTGACAATTCAGGTCACTATCAGTTAGCTGACGGTTTCCTTGAAGATTCATATGACGTTCCAATTACTGTAGTTCCTACTGCAGCAGGTAACAAAAACCCTGGCGGAACATATTGCTATTCATTATCAGGTGAAGACTATGTATATGAAATGGCTGTTCCTTTCACAAATTTCTATGACAAAGACGGCGTTCAGATTACAAAAGACATCGCAGTTGCTAAAGCAGCTATTGGTTTCGACGCTACAATTATCGACCAGGATGAAGGCATCACAACAGTTCGTCAAAGAGCTGTATGGAGTGCATCAGTTGATGAATGCTGGAACAGCATGGACGGTGCAGGTACAGTTAAATTGATCGCAGGTAGTGCAAACAACATGAACATTGCAAGACTTTCAGTTTCTCCAAACCCAGCAGTAAACAACGTTACTATCAATGCTGATTTCAACAGGGTAGTTATTTCAAACATCCTTGGACAGCAAGTAAAAGACGTAGCTGTTAGCTCACAAAACTTAAACATCAGCGACCTTTCAAAAGGCGTTTATGTAATGAAAGCTTACAAAAACGACAAATTAGTTGGAACAGCAAAAGTTACTAAAAAGTAATTTTGTTTCAGATAATATTTAACCCCGGAGATTACTCCGGGGTTTTTTTTTGATATAAGCTATTATTCTTTAAGTAAAATGGGAGAAAATATTGAAATTATTTACTATTTTTCGGGTTTAATAACCTAAAACAACTATTTTGAAATCAATCAAATATTAACCTATATATATTTCACATTAAAATCTAGTATTTTTTATAACCCAGTAGTTTAATTAACCAAAACAGTATGAAAAATCATGTAATGAACCTACGAAAAAATCAATTGAGCCTTAGCTTCAAGGCAATCATGAGCATTCTGCTATTTTTGTCACTTACTGTTGTACAGGGATCTGCATTTGCAGGTAACTCAAGCAATAGTGAATCAACAAGTCAGCAGGAAAAGAAAACAGTAAGTGGAAATGTCCGTGATGCACTCAGCAACGAAAGTCTGCCGGGAGCCACAATTCTTGAAATGGGAACGACTAACGGTACTATTACAGATGTAGACGGAAACTTTTCATTATCAGTAAAAGAAAACAGTAAACTACAAATTTCTTACGTTTCATATAAAACGCAGGAAATATCAGTAGAAGGCAAAACACAGATTAACGTTTTGCTTGATCTTGATGTAGTCGGAGTATCGGATGTAGTTGTAATTGGTTATGGAACTGTAAAAAAGAGTGACTTAACCGGAGCAGTAGCATCTATTTCAGCAGAAGACATACGTACAAATGTTGGTTCAGGTATTGACCAGGCATTACAGGGACGTACAGCAGGTGTTTCAGTAACGACCAACACCGGTACCCCGGGAGCTTCACCAACAGTAAGGATCAGGGGAATGGGAACAATTACCAATCCAAATCCATTCTATGTTGTTGACGGAGTGCCTGTATCATCTGAATCAGTTGGTATGTTAAATCCCGGCGACATCGAATCAATGGAAGTATTGAAAGATGCTTCAGCTGCAGCAATATATGGTGCAAGAGCAGCAAACGGTGTTGTGCTTATCACAACAAAGAGAGCACAGGACGGCAAGTCGAACATTGTTATTGATGCTTACACAGGCGTTCAGTCTGTTGCAAAGAAATATGATGTAATGAACGGTTTCGACTGGACAACCACACGTAATGCAGCAGGACAAGCATGGATCGATAGTTCTAAGGTTAGTAATACAGACTGGCAGGATGAAATTTTCCGTCAGGCAAAAGTTTCAAACATGCAGGTATCATTCCTAAATGGAACAGAAAAACTGAACAGTGCAATAATAGGAAGTTATTTTAAACAGGAAGGTATAGTAAAAGGATCAGACTATGATCGTTTTACACTCAGGGTAAATACAACTTCTAAATTAAAACCGTGGCTTACAGTCGGAGAAAACATAAGCTTTTCACATTCCAACCAAAACAGGGTTCGTGAGCAGGATGAATGGTCATCAGTAATCATCCAGGCTTTAACATCAGACCCTACCCTACCGGTTTATAATGAAAATGGTGAACCAAATGGCCACATATTAAATAACATAGGTAATCCAATTGGTCAAATAGAAAGAAATCATAATGTTATGCGCACTGACCAGATTTTAGGAAGTGCCTATGTTGAAATAAAACCATTCTCATGGATGTCATTTAAGTCAAGTGTTGGAGCTGAATTCAACCGTTGGGAAAATGAGCAATTTACACCTATATTTTACGAAGCAGTTGATAACAACAGTTCTCAGACAATTCTTTTAAACGGTAACTTTAAATCGAACATGCTTCTTTTTGAACAGTTGCTTACATTACAGAAGACATTTGCGGACAAGCACAATGTGCAGTTCCTTATGGGATATACTCGCCAAAACACAACATACAGGCTTGCACTTGCTCAGACTACTGACGTGCCGGAAGATCCTGATATGTGGTTCATGAATAACCGTGCCCTTGGTGCAAACCTTCAATATGAAGACGTAGCAGGAGTACTTTCAACAGGTGGCATGCCGGGCAATCCTTACGATGCATCAATGATTTCATATCTTGCACGTTTGATTTACTCATTCGACAACAGGTATGACATTACCTTATCATTCCGTCGTGATGGTTCAAGTAAATTCGGAGCTTCAAAAAGATGGGGTAACTTCCCTTCATTTGCAGCAGGCTGGAAAATCAGTGAGGAATCATTCTTCCCAAAAACTGATGCAATAACATTCCTTAAACTACGTGCAGGATGGGGATTACTTGGTAATCAGGAAATCGGAGACTACGCTGCATATACAAACGTAACAAGCGGAGAAATACATGCGTATACTCTCGGAGCATGGGACAACAGGGTAACATATAATGGTGGTGCACCTCATGGGTTTGCAAACCAGGGTATTAAATGGGAATCAACAGAGCAAACAAAC
The DNA here is from genome assembly GCA_964465425.1 of uncultured Prolixibacteraceae bacterium. Taxonomy (GTDB): domain Bacteria; phylum Bacteroidota; class Bacteroidia; order Bacteroidales; family Prolixibacteraceae; genus CAYMTR01. The sequence continues at coordinate 8,104 of CAYXJA010000006.1, forward strand.
GTTGGTTTAGATGCAAATTTCTTTAAGAACAAGTTGACTATTAACTTTGATTACTTCATCAGGTTAACAAATGATATGTTAGCACAGGTTCCTGTTCCCGGAATTTCAGGAATCCAGGATGCTCCTTATGTAAATGCAGGGAAAGTGTCTAATAAAGGTTTTGAATTCAACGTAAACTATCAGGAAAAAGCAGGTGACTTCAAATATCGCGTTGGTGTAAACTTCGGATCAATTGAAAACGAAGTAATCCAGCTTGGAAATGACCAGCCAATAAACAGTGCTTCATTCAGAACAAGTTACATATCAAGAACACAAGCAGGTATGCCAATAGCATGTTTCTGGGGATTCCAAACAGATGGTATATATCAGACTCAGGAAGAAGTTGATTTATTGAATGAACAGGCAGCTGCTGCAATGGGCAAGAAAAAAGCCAATTACGACGGTAAATCAAAACCAGGCGATGTTAAAATGAAAGACGTTGACGGTAATGGATATATCGATAACAATGATAAAACATGGATTGGTAATCCACATCCTGATTTTACTTATGGTGTGAATATCGAACTTGACTACAAGAATTTTGATTTCAAATTATTCGGACAGGGAGTATATGGCAATGATATTTTCATGGCCACAATATATTACCTTGAAAGTGCAAACGGATACTGGAACTTGTTAAATACAATGAAAGACCATTGGACACAAGCAGGTGATGAAACAAACATTCCAAGACTTGACATCGGATCTCAAAATGAAGCTAACTTAAGGTATTCAGACAGATACGTAAAAGACGGAAGTTTCTTCAGGATAAAAAGTATTCAGTTAGGTTATACAATACCAAACAATGTTACAAAGAAGATTGGTGTTGAAAATGTCAGAGTATACGTAAATGCTCAGAACTTCTTTTCTTTCCACAATTATGCAGGATTTGATCCTGAAATTGGTGTAGGAAGAAATCAGGGTTCAACAGTATCACAGCGTGGTTTCCTTGATATTGGTATTGACAGGGGTATGTACCCACTTTCAAAATCATTATCATTTGGTTTAAACCTTACATTTTAATTAACCTAACTTAAAAAAAAGAAAAATGAAACGAATAAATCAAATACACAATAAAACACAACGTCCGGGAATAAAGGGACAGGGCGTTTCAGGACATCTAAGAAAGATATTAACAGCAACAATGTTGCTATCAATATTTGCTTTTATATCATGTAATGAAGAAGATTTCTTAGATAAGAGACCACATACTGCTACCGACAATTCATTCTATACAACAGAAAGCGGAGCTGAACAAGGAATAAATGCAGCATATGATATCCTTCAGTTAGGTGAAAGCGTTGAAAGGTGTCTTTTTGCAGGAACTGTTTGTTCAGGAGATGCATTGGCAGGTGGAGAACCGGGAGGTAATGACCAGCCTGCACT
>CAYXJA010000006.1:9628-22904 GCA_964465425.1 uncultured Prolixibacteraceae bacterium
TGGAGATATGATGCAGTTAACAAAGTTGACGTATATGAAGTTCAGGAGTATTTCTGGGGATTCATGCTTCCAACGAAATATTTTGTTGAAACTGCATACAGAGATAATGGTTGTATGGAAAACGGTAAGATAATGGATCCAAGATACAAGTTGTCAGTTGTAACTGCTGAAGACAAGATTCCTTATTACTATTCAGATGAAAGGTTAAGATCTACATATCCTGACTCAGTTTATATAGCTCCGTATCACAATAATCCGGCAACCGGAAGAGTAACATGGAAGTATCTCAATGATCCTATGTTTACTTCAATACAAGGTTCATTAGGTGATGCTCCGCATAATACAAAAATGTTCCGTTTTGCAGACCTTCTCCTCATTGGAGCTGAAGCAGCTGTCAAGGCAGGTCAAACAGGAGATGCGCTTACATGGATCAACAGAGTAAGAGACAGAGCACGCAACTCAGGAAACACCGGTTATCCAAAGGCTTTATCAGGAGTTACTGTTGAAGATGTATGGGCAGAACGTCGTGTTGAGTTAGCATTTGAAGGACATCAGTTCTGGGATATAGTACGTACAGGAAGAGCTGAAAAAATATTGAAACAAGATGCACTTCAGTATCAGTTTACTGAAAACTCAGGATTGACAATACAAGAACAATTTGGAGATGCATTCCAGGTTGGAAAACATGAAGTATGGCCATTACCGGAAGCTGAAATCAGCAACACCAATGGTTCAATAACTCAGAATCCCGGTTGGTAATAAAACAATCGAAATACAATAAAAAAAGGCCTTGCAAATGCAAGGCCTTTTTTATTATTATCTAATTAATAGCGAGTCAATTTCTTCGGGATACTTGATATCAAACAGAAATAAGCCTTTTGCAGGAACAGAGGTCCCTGCCCTACTTCTGTTTTTGGCCTCAATAATATCTTTTAACCCTTGAATATTTGTTTTTTCTCTTCCAATTTCAATCATCGTTCCAACAATAGATCGTACCATATTTCTAAGGAAACGATCTGCAGAAATTTCAAAAACCATTATATCATTATCAAAAAACCAATCAGCATGGTTAATAATGCAGTTGTTGGTTTTAACATCAGTGTGTAATTTGCTGAAAGAAGTAAAATCTGTATATCCTTTTAAGATTGGGCATGCCTCTTTCATCAAATTAAGATTCAGTTTATGAGGATAATATGTAGTAAATTCTTTCTTAAATGGTTGTCTTATACCAGATAAATAATAACGGTATGTACGGGATATAGCACTAAAGCGAGCATGATAATCAGAACTAACATGAAAAATTTTCCTTATAATAATATCATCCGGCAGGAAAGCATTAAGTTTATTACACAGGTAATCAGGATCCTTTTCAATATTCAAATCAAAATGAGCAACAAAAAAAGAGGCATGAACGCCGGTATCAGTTCTTCCGGCTCCGGTTATTTCAACTTGCTCTCCTGTCAGGACAGATACTGCTTTTGTTATAACCTCCTGAACTGTAATAGCATTAGGCTGAACCTGCCAACCATGATATTTAGTACCATTAAAAGCCAGTTGAATGAAATACCTTTGCATTATTTGTTGCCAATTATCCTGTTAATATTAAAATTGATAACATCAATCAAAGATCGTGTTTTATTGGTTCCGGGGAAATTAATAAGGTCAACTTTTATAATATTCTTTTTAATTTCAATTAAAGGATCTGCAATAGGATTATGGAGATTATCAGCAATAAGTACAGCATCCTTGTCAGCAATTTCTTTAATCTGATAAGACTCAAGGGGTGAAGGTCCAAAAACATAAACAGGGATCATACCTATTTCAGTAATAAAATCTTTTTGAAAGAAATGAACAATTACAGGTTTCCCTTTAAAATTATGATTTTCAATCAATTCTCTTGCAGCTGAAAATGCATTGGAAATTGAATCTAAATTGAATCGGGCAACATTTAAAGTATTTGTTTTTGAAGCAATAAGATTAACAGAAGCCTTAATCGTTTCCATTTTATAGCCAGTATTGATTCTGATGAATTTTTCTTTATTAACTGAGCTATTATTCATTAATTCTTTAATAGCAACTTCATAACCTCCGTAAACAATGAAATCAGCATCGTTTATCCTTTTAAAATCATTTAAATTAAGTTCATATTCAGAAGGATGAATCATATCAACAGGAGCAAGAATATCAACATTATCTATTCCTGCAGCATAAACATAAGCAGCAGTCCACGAACTTGAAGCAAGAACCTTAACTTTTTGTCCTGCAAGAGAATAAATAGATACAAGAAGAGATATAGCAACAAAGAAATACTTCATTTTTTCAATTTATTTTTAAAATAAAAAACCATAAAAACAAGAGTAGCAATAACAGCAATAGCAGAGCTTGCAGGAATTTTAAGGAAGTAAGAAGAAAAGAAACCGGCAAAAGCAAAAATACCTCCCCATAAAGAAGCCCATTTAATAACTTCCTTCATGCTTTTAGCGTGCAATGTAGAAATAAGGGCTGGTAAAATAATTATTGCATCAATAAGCAAAGCGCCTATTAATTTCATTGCCACGGCAACAATAAAAGAAGTAAGTAAAATTACTGCATTCTGAAGTGCTTTTTCATTTACTCCGGATGAGTATGCCACTGATTGATCAAAGAAAATGGCATTAAGCTGTTTGCTTTTAAATAGCTGAAAAACAATTACTAATATAGAAATAAAGATAAAGAAAACGGTTTGAAGCGGAGTTATACTATAAATACTACCCCACAAAAGAGAAAGAGTATCTTTAGCCTGAACATTAAAAATTGAAATAAACGCAAAAGCAATACCAATAGCGGCTACCATAATAAAAATGCTAATAAATCCGGTATTTACATTTAGATCGCGTGAAGCTTTAATCATGAACCAGACCAATAAAAGATTTACAATCATCGTAGTCAGGAGAGGATTGATATTTAAAGCAAGAGCAACAGCACCACCAAGCAAAGCGCCATGCATAAGCATAAATCTCAAGGGCAGAAGGTTCATTCTCAAGAGATATACCCCCACAACAGGAAAAGAAAAACCGGAAACCAGTAAAACCAGAAAGCCACGTAATACGGGAGGATATGTAAGAATTTCTAACATATTCTTTTATCATTCATTTCATAAACAGGCCATCCAAACTTATCAATCCACTGATAATCATGAGAAACTATAATAGCAGTCGGGGCTTCATTAGCCCATACTTCATTTAAAAGATCGAACAAATCATCCTTTGATTTTCGGTCAAGAAAAGAAGTTGGTTCATCAAGCAATAGCACTTTAGCTTGCTGGCATAGACACCTGGCTATGTTAACCCGTTGCTTTTCACCACCTGATAATTCAATGAAAGACCTGTCAGCCAGATGAAAGCAGCCGGTGCGACGCATTGCAATTTCAATTTGAATATCCTTTTCAGTCTTTTCAATATTCTTTGAAGAAAAGGCAATTTCAACAACTTCTGAAGCAGAAAAAGGAAAAGAATTATTCACAAGTCCCTGTGGAACGTATCCGACAACAGAACGGTTTTTGTTCCATTCATTGCTGCCAACCTGAAAATCTCCAATACTTATACTTCCTGAGTTAATTTTCTGAAGTCCAAGAATACTCTTAAGTAAAGTAGTTTTACCGGAACCATTGGGACCTTTAATAAAAACATGTTCTCCCTTCCCAATTCTTAGGTTAAGGTTTTCTATAATAATCTGATTATTAATAGAAACATTCAAATTATCAATCTCAATAGCAAGACCGGCAACTCTGCCTGCCCTTCTTCTTAACATCTGCCAGACAGTATCAACATCATCATCTCCCTTAACCAAATCTTCAGTTTTACATTGAATTCGGGGAACCAGTACATCATAAGTCAGGGTGATTCCAAATCTTTGAAATACAACTATTGCACCTTCACTGATAATGTGAATATGGACATTTTTAAATCCAAGCCTAACTATAAGAAAAGCTGCAGCTTTACCGGCAATCTTATCGGTAAGCAATAAATCATTAACATTAAACCTGTTTGATTTAAAAAAATCTTCTAGTTCAAAAAGAGGATAAAGCCATTTACTATGGCTTGAGAAAATTTCTTTGTTACCGAGGGTAATTATAAGAGACTGTTCCACAATAAGAATTAAAAAGTAATCAGCAAATATAAAATGATATAGAAGAATTGACGTTTAAAAAGGTAATATTCTTTAACACTTTTTAACAAATTCGTGTAATTAAATAAAAAAACATTGAAAGGAAAGAATTATTATCTTGAAATACAGAATATTAAATTGAAAAAAAATCTTTAATCATTTAACAATTTTTAACAATTATAAATTCATAAAAACTTTTCATTGGTTTATATTCGCATTCAGAAAATAAGAAACAATTAATTAATTCTTTATCATATGACTATCAATACAGATATTAGAGCACTGAACGATAAGATTCAACTCGAGAGTCAATTTGTTGACCTTATTACAATGGAAATGAACAAGGTAATTGTAGGTCAGAAACATTTAGTTGAAAGTCTGTTAATAGGATTATTATCAGACGGTCATATTTTGCTTGAAGGGGTACCCGGATTGGCAAAGACACTTGCAATAAACACATTGGCGAAAATTATTGAAGCAGATTTTGCAAGGATACAGTTTACTCCGGATTTATTGCCTGCTGACTTGATTGGTACATTAATATACAGTCAGAAGAAGGAAGAATTTGTAGTAAAAAAGGGACCTATCTTCACAAATTTTGTATTGGCGGATGAAATAAACAGGGCACCGGCTAAAGTGCAATCTGCTTTATTGGAAGCCATGCAGGAAAGACAAATAACATTAGGCGATCACACCTATAGTCTTGAACAACCATTTCTTGTAATGGCAACGCAAAACCCGATTGAACAGGAAGGTACATATCCATTGCCGGAAGCTCAGGTTGACAGGTTCATGTTGAAGGTTGTTATTAATTATCCTCAAAAGGATGAAGAAAAGCTCATTATCCAGCAGAATCTTTTAAAAGATTTTCCGAAGCCCAATACAATACTTAAGCCGGCAGATATAATTAAAGCCCGTGATGTTGTAAGAGAAGTTTATATGGATGAAAAGATTCAAAAATATATAGTTGACATAGTATTTGCAACCAGAAAACCTTCTGATTACGGGCTGGATAAGTTCAAGGATATGATTACTTACGGAGGTTCACCTCGTGCAAGTATCAGCTTGGCTCAGGCATCAAAAGCCTATGCATTCATCAAACGCAGAGGTTATGTTATTCCTGAAGATGTAAGAGCAGTGTGCCATGATGTATTGCGCCACAGGATTGGGCTGAGCTATGAAGCTGAAGCAACAAATCTTACAACTGAAGAGATAATAAGCGAAATACTGAATACAGTTGAAGTACCTTAGTAAAATTTATCAAAGTGGATCATACTGAATTATTAAAGAAAGTCAGGAAAATTGAGATAAAGTCGAAGGGACTTTCCAAGAACATATTTGCAGGTGAATATCATTCAGCCTTCAAAGGAAGGGGTATGGCCTTTAGTGAAGTCAGGGAGTATCAATATGGTGATGACATCAGAAATATTGACTGGAATGTAACAGCCAGATACAATAAACCATTTATCAAAGTATTTGAAGAAGAAAGAGAACTAACGGTGATGCTTTTAATCGACGTAAGCGGTTCCCGTGAATTTGGAACTTTCGACAAATACAAAAAGAATGTTATCACTGAAATTGCAGCAGTACTTGCTTTTTCTGCAATTGAAAACAATGACAAGATCGGGGTTATATTCTTTTCTGATAAGATTGAAAAATTCATTCCTCCGAAGAAAGGGAGAAGTCACACTTTAATGATAATAAGAGAGCTTATTGACTTTGAGCCTGAAAGCAAGGGTACAAATATTAGTCAGGCACTTGAATATCTTACAAATGCAATAAAGAAAAGATGTACTGCATTTATTCTGTCTGATTTTCTTGATGACAATAAGGGATTACAAAGATCTCTCAGTATTGCAGGAAACAAGCACGACGTTGTAGGATTAAGGATCTATGATGAAAGAGAAGCTCAACTTCCACCTGTAGGCATTATGAAACTTAAAGATGCAGAAACAGGAGAATACTTATGGGTGGACACATCTGATCCTAACGTCAGAGGATACTACAAACACTGGTGGGAAGAGCACAACATGCAGCTTGACAATGCATTTACCAAGACCGGAGTTGATTATACAAATATCAACACAAGGCAAGACTATGTTAGATCATTAATGACATTATTCAAAAAAAGAGCCAGCCGATGAAGATAAATATTATCAAAATCAATCTGCTGTTAATATTGATACTACTGTCTTTCGCTACTTTCAGCCAAACGATAAGGGCGAAAGCAGAGCTCGACAGTTCAAGAATATTAATTGGAGATCAGGTTCACTACAATATTGAAGTAGAATATCCTTCCGGCCTTACCGTTAAAATGGCAGAGCCTGTTGATTCACTTGCTCCTTCAGTTGAAATACTAGAAAAGCAAGTAACAGATACTGTCATAGAGTCGGGAGGAATCAACAGAATGAAGCGAAGTTATCTAATCACTTCGTTTGACAGTGGTGCTCACATGATACCTCCTTTCGTTGTCACATTCATGAACAAGGGAAGTATTGATTCATTGAAGACTAATCCGGTATTTCTTGAAGTATACAATCTTCCAAAGATTGATTCACTCATTAATGCATTGAAAGCGCCTATAGATATAAAACCACCATACAAGGCTCCCATAATATTTAAGGAAGTAGCTCCTTTGCTCATGGGTATATTATTAGCCGCGGGTTTAATCTTTTTGATATTATATGCATTAAAGAGGAGAAAAGAAAACAGGCCTTTGTTCTTGATTCCTCAGAAGCCAAAGGAACCTGCACATATCATTGCGCTAAGGGAACTTGAAAGAATTAAGGAAGAAAAAATCTGGCAGCAAGGGAAAACCAAGCAATACTATAGTGAAGTGACTGATGTCCTTAGGGAGTATATCTTAAACAGGTATGGAATACCTGCAATGGAGCAGACATCTGATGAAACGATAACAGCATTCACTAAGCAGAAATACTTGCCTGATGAAAAGACCTTTGAGAATTTGAAAAGGATATTATTCAATGCTGATCTGGTGAAGTTTGCAAAGTATGAACCACTACCGGATGAAAACAATCTGGTATTGGTCGATTCATATTTCTTCGTAAACCAAACCAAGATAATTGAAATTGCTGAAGAAAAGAAAACAACTGATACCGAAGAAGGTAAAGAAGTAAATTTTAAATCGTAACGAAATGAACAAATTTACATATGCAAATCCTGAGATGTTTTATCTTCTTCTGGCATTATTACCAATAATAGCATGGTATATTTTGCGTCAGAAGAAATCAGGAGCCAGTCTTCAGGTTTCAACGATAAGAAATCTTGAAGCTGTTCCTAAAAACTGGAAATATTATTTCAGGCATTTGGTATTTGCTTTAAATATTGCAGTAATGACTCTGCTGGTAATTGTTTTAGCCAGGCCACAGTCGTCTGAAAACTGGGAAAACGTTTCAACTGAAGGGATTGATATCGTAATGGCAGTTGACGTTTCGACAAGTATGTTAGCCAGAGACCTCAGACCAGACCGACTTGAAGCTGCAAAAGATGTAGCCTCGGCATTCATAGCCGGACGCCCTTACGACAGAATCGGATTGGTAGTATTTGCCGGAGAATCGTTTACTCAATGTCCTCTGACAACTGATCATCCTGTTGTAACAAATCTATTAAGGGAAACGGCCACCGGCATTCTGCAGGATGGAACGGCAATAGGGAACGGACTCGCAACAGCCGTAAACCGTTTAAAAGATAGCGATGCCATCAGCAAAGTAATAATATTGCTTACTGACGGAGAAAACAATGCAGGAGAAATACCTCCCATTACAGCAGCTGAGATTGCAAAAACATTCGGGATAAGAGTTTATACAATCGGAGTTGGAACAATAGGAACAGCTCCTTATCCAATGCAAACTCCCTTTGGAATACAAGTCCAGAATATTCCTGTAAAAATTGATGAAGAATCGCTTCAATCAATAGCAGGATTAACAGGAGGTAAATACTTCAGGGCAACAAGTAACGATAAGTTAAAGCAAATATATGCTGAAATTGATGCACTGGAAAAATCAAAGATTGAAGTAAAGGAATTCAGTAAGAAACAAGAAGAATTTCAGCCTTTTGCAATATTCGCAGCATTATTACTTATTGCCGGGATTTTATTGAAAGTAACAATATTCCGCAATATTCCTTAAAAAATTTTATTATGGAAATGTTCAGATTCGGTGACCCTAAATATTTGTGGGGATTGGTAATAATACCTATCCTGATAGCGATATTTATATATTTCAGGATACAAAGGAAAAAAGCAATACGAGAATACGGTAATCCTGAATTGCTGGCTTCGCTTATGCCAAGCTCATCTAATTCAAGGCCTGTCATAAAATTCTCAATATTTATGCTTGCGCTTGCCTTTTTAATCATTGGTATTGCAAGACCACAGTTTGGCGCCAAGCTTCAAAAAATAAAAAGACAAGGAATTGAGCTTATCATAGCCCTTGACGTGTCAAACAGCATGCTGGCAGAAGATATTCAGCCAAATCGCCTGGAAAGGGCAAAAAGAGCCATATCCAGATTAACTGAAAGGCTTAGCAATGACAAACTCGGATTGATTGTATTTGCAGGAGATGCATATACTCAAATACCAATTACAACTGACTATCTTTCTGCTAAATTATTTCTATCGGCAATTACTCCGGATGTAGTTCCAAAACAAGGAACAGCAATAGGAGCTGCTATTGATCTGGCAAGGAATTCATTCACACCTGAATCAAAAACCAGCAAAGCAATAATTGTAATTACAGATGGAGAGAATCACGAAGACGATGCTGTCGAAATGGCAAAGCTTGCTGCTGAGAATGAAATTGTGGTTCATACTATTGGAATGGGATTACCACAAGGGGGACCAATTCCGGTTGTAAATGCCTATGGACAAAAAGATTTCAGGCGAGACAAGAGTGGACAAGTAGTTGTGACCCGTCTTGATGAAAATATGCTTCAACAAATTGCAGCTGCCGGAAACGGCAAATACATTAGGGCCAACAACACAGAAGTAGGTATAAACAACATATTTGATGAAATAAGTAAAATGGAAAAATCGGAACTTGAATCAAAAGTATATTCAGACTACAACGATCAGTTTTATTATTTCATAGCCATTGCTTTAGCATTAATTGCGCTGGAATATCTGATTCTTGAAAGAAAGAATAATTTATTGAAGAATTTCAGGTTGTTTAAGGAAAGAAAAATGATATAAAATGAAAATCAGCATTTTAACAATAATATTCCTGGTAATCTCCTTTTCAGTTTTCGGACAAAAGGAAAGGAAATTCATTCGTTCCGGAAATAAATACTATGACAAAGCTGTTGAAAACAGTGATTCAGTAAAGATTGATTCCGTCAACTTTGCCAAATCAGAAGTTGAATACAGGAAAGCATTGCAAAAAAAACCTAATGATTTCAAGTCTCAGTTTAATATTGGGGATGCATTATTCAAACAAAAAAAGATGGAAGAAGCCTCAGTAGAATTTCAACAGATACTTGATGCCACATCAAACAAGGAAGACAAAGGAAAGGCCTGGTTCAATTACGGCAATTCGATGCTTGCAACCAATAAACTTGATGAAAGTATAGATGCATACAAAAATGCATTGAGAAATAACCCTAAAGATCTGGAGGCTAAATATAATCTTGAATTTGCAAGAAGGTTAAAGAAACAACAGCAGCAACAACAGCAGCAACAGCAAAATCAGGATCAAAATAAAGACCAGAATAAAGATCAAAACAAAGATCAGCAACAACAAAATCAGAATCAGGATCAACAGCAAAAGGATCAGCAACAACAGCAGCAACAACCAAAGATTTCAAAGCAAAATGCTGAGCAGATGCTGAAAGCACTTCAGAATGACGAGAAAGAAACACAGGAAAAAGTAAATAAAGCAAAAGCTGTGAAAGCTCAATCGTATAAGCCTGATAAGGATTGGTAATGGAGTATACAGTTTTTTTATAATTTTGTGTGTATTTGAAAAATTAATAATATGAATCGCAAGATTTTTATTTTACTACTGCTTTTCCTTGGGATAAGGACATATGCCGAAGATGTGAGATTTACAATGTCTGCACCTGAGATAGTATCTATAGGGGAGCAATTCAGTCTGACTCTTACATTAAATGCCAAAGGAGATAATCTGCAAATGCCTCAGCTTGATGGGTTTGATATATTGATGGGGCCTTCAGTTTCTACTAGCCGAAGTTTCAGTAGTATAAACGGCACAATGACCCAAAGTATAAGTAATTCATATACTTATATTCTTAGAGGACAAAAAGAAGGTTCATTTTCAATTTCACCGGCTACAATAAGAGCTGAAGGAAAGAATGTCCAATCAAATCAGCTTTCGATAAAGGTAATTCAGGGCAGACAACCTGCTGGATCATCTTCAGGAGCCGTAACACGTTCTCAAAGTCAGGGTTCATCAGATGAAACTTCCCGAACTTCTACCGGTTCACGCGATGATTTGTTTATCCAATATGAGGTTGACAAGAGGAATGTTTATAAGGGAGAAATGATATCAGTTGTATTCAAATTATACAGCAGGGTCAATCTTTCTGTAGCTGATCAGACATTACCTTCTTTTGAAGGTTTCTGGACACAGGATATTGATATTCCACCTGCAGATCAAAACAGAGCAAGAGAAGCAGTTGACGGAATTATTTATAACGTCTATACTCTTCAAAAAAAGATACTTATTCCTCAACAAACAGGTACATTATACATAGAACCTGCTGAAATGGTTTTTAACGTGCAGCAAAGGGTTGCACCAACAAGCATATTTGATGATTTCTTCGGTTCTGTTCAAAACATAAGGACAAGTGTCAGGTCAAACAGAATAGCCATTACTGTTAAGGATCTTCCTCCTGCCCCGGCTGATTTCAAGGGAGCAGTAGGTAAATTCACTCTTTCTTCAGAAATAGATAACACCGACATCAAATCAAACGAAGCAATTACTATTAAAGTAAAAATAACAGGAAGCGGAAACCTGAAGCATATAAACGCTCCTTCGTTCAAGTTTCCAGCTGATTTTGAGATATATGATCCTAAAACATCATATGATTTCAAAGCAACAGAATCAGGAATCACTGGTTCAACAGTCTTTGAACAGGTGATAATTCCAAGGTATCAGGGTAATTTTACAATACCTTCCCAAAACTTTGTTTATTTCGATATTGCTTCTAAAAGCTATAAAACACTGACAACTCAGGAATTCAATATCAGAGTAGCAAAGGGATCTGATGATCAGTCAACAACAGTTGTCAGTTCTATGTCGAAAGAAGATGTAAAATACATTGGAAAGGACATTCGGTACATCAAAACTGGAAACACAAAACTCAGAAACCGCCATTCTGTTTTATTTGGCAGCTTCATGTTTTACTTTGGATATATAGCTGCACTATTAGCATTTGCAGCTGTTGTAGTTATACTTCAGAAAAAAGCTAAGGAAAATGCCAATCTTGCTCTTATGAGAAACAGAAAAGCAAGTAAGATGGCTAAGAAACACCTTAAAGCAGCAAATGAATGTTTGAAAGCAAACAATAAGGATGATTTCTATGAAGCATTATTAAAAGCTTTCTGGGGTTATCTGAGCGATAAACTGACAATACCTCAATCGGAATTAACAAGGGATAATGTCAGATCAACACTCGTCAATAATGGTGTTGAATCAGGCGTAATTGATGAATTTATTATGTTGATTGATATTTGTGAAATGGCCCGCTATGCACCAACTGCAGTCAACGAGTCTATTTCAGAGCTATATTCAAGAGGAGAGAAATTGATAAACAATTTTGAAAAACAAATACTTAAAAAATCATGATCATGAAAAAACTGATCTCAATAATATACTTCTTAACTGTTTCATCATTGCTTTTTGCTCAGCCTTCAGCACAAATGAAACAGGCTGAGAGCTTATATACTGCCAATAATTATGCTGAAGCAATAAAAGTTTATGAAAGTATATTAAAACAAGGATACGAATCAGCTGACTTGTACTACAATTTAGGTAATGCGTATTATAAAAATAATGAAGTTACAAAGTCGATATTAAACTATGAAAGGGCAAAATTACTTGCACCCGGTGATGAGGATATAAAATTCAATCTGGAGCTTGTCAATCAATTTACCGTTGATAAAATAGAGCCTCTTCCCCGCCCTTTCTTTGTTAAATGGTGGAATTCACTCATCGATGCCAATAATTCCGATGGATGGGCGCGTTTAAGCCTTATTTGCTTTATCATTGCCCTTATTGGAGCGTCAGGATATATTTTCACCAGCACCGTTTCTTTAAAAAGGGTTTCTTTTATAACGGGAATAGTTTTACTTGTTATTTCAGTATTTGCTTTTGGCTTCGCCGGAAAACAAAAATCAAACATTACAGGACATAAATCTGCTATAATTACTACTCCAACAGTTACAGTTAAATCTTCACCTGATGAAAGCGGAACTGATTTATTTGTAATACATGAAGGTTTAAAAGTTGATATTAAGGAAGACCTGGGCAACTGGTATAATATTCGCCTTGCAGACGGCAATAGTGGTTGGGTTAAAAAGATTACTCTGGAAAAAATTTAATCCTTTAAAAAGAAGCTGAAAGTTTAAGATTGAGCATCATTCCTGTCAGTCGGTCAGGAATGCCATGATATATTCCTTCGTAATCTGCAATGAAAGTATAGGAAGAAACATTATCAATATCAATAAGATTGAGTAATTCAACACTAACGCTGCAATCTTTAAACTTATCAAGGAAATTCCATCCTGTGAGGTTTTTTCCATCACTAACCAAAAGACGAATAAATCCGATATCAATTCTTCGATAAGGAGGAATCCTTGCTGTTTGTGTCCATCTTTCACTTCTTGGAATACCAAAGGGGACACCCGTAATAAAATGGCCTGTAAGGTGCATTTGATAGGCAGGCAAACCCGGGAGGTAATCCTGAAAGAACATACTAAATTTGAATCTCTGATCGGAAGGCCGCGGAATGTAACCATGATCTCCATCGTCTTCGATATCTTCTTTGGTATCCATAAGTGAAGCACTTATCCACGACTGTGTTCCACTTACAAACTCGCCGTTTATCTTAAGGTCTAAGCCATAAGCATATCCATTTGATATTTTATCTGACA